>JAUNXD010000187.1 GCA_030539985.1 Methanobrevibacter sp. | reverse complement strand
ACTCCAGGGTCTCCGGAACTGATTAATGAAACTGTTTGGCCTTCCTGACTTTTTTTGATAGCGAATTCAGCTCTTGCTATCTCATCACCCATGCCTTTTTTAAGTATCTCCTTACCTTCGATTAAATCTTCAATTTGGTTGATATACTTTTTATAACCGATTATAACATCTGACTCTTCAATAGCCTTAATGGCTCCTAAAGTCATGTTTTCACGGCTTTGACCTATTCCAATTACATTAATCATATTATCATTAGTACAATTTCAATATGGATGTTATTACAATAGTATTCTCATCCACTCTAATACCATTTTCCTTATAACTAGCCTCTCCTGTCGCTATTACCTTATATGACGGATCCTGACTAATTATGATTTGGCCTTTTGTTGAATTTGGAGAAGCATAACCTAGTGCTTCAATGTTAACTGTCAAATTCTTGTTATCAGTGTCATCAAATGTTGTAATGTTCATTGAATCAACGTTTACTCCATCAACTTTCGACAGCGATTCCATCTTAAGCGCAACATCCTTTTTGTTAGTGATGTTTATTGGAGTCGGATCTTTGATTAAAGCCTCATTAACTTTTTCGGGACTGAATATTTCCTGGATTTTTGAAATCTGCATATCCATCAATCCCTGAATGTTTGGGGCTTCAGCTGTAACAATAGTATATGAACTAAAAAGACCTAATTCAAAAAATACAATGAATAGAACTATTATTAATACAACTCTTAGTATTTTACTTGCCATTTTATCACAATCATGAAATGTTTTTAAATATAGATTATTATAATATGATAATTTCTATTGCTAATATATAATAAATATAACTCAAATCTACATCATAAATTCAATATTGTTTTTTTGAATTCTCAAAGTTTATTAATATCAAAAAATAAAATTTTTATCAGTATGTCAACTAATAAAATTCTATTAAAATTTGCAAAAAAAGGAATAAACCTATCACCTGAAGCTTACGATAAAGTTGTTAATGCAGAAAATCCCCTAGATTTTGCATCTACTTTAATAGTTAAATTGAAAAGTGATAAGTTTACATCAAAGGACTTGGTTTCAGTCAGCGGTGAAACTGTCGATGAAATAACCGGAAAGATAACCGCTCCAAAAAGCAACGACCCAGAGCCTTCAGTAAAAAGCGAAAATCAAAAACCAGTTGAAAAAACACCACACAAAAAGGAAGTGAAAAAACCAGTTGAAAAAACACCACAGGCAGGCAAAAAGGAAACATCAAAGGCTGGTGAAATTAAACCCTCTTCAATTGATACCCTTAAAAAGGATTCGGACAAGCCTAAAAAATATGTCAATGAGGAAATTATCAAGGCATCACAAACCATTAAGGATACCAAAATCAAGTTTAAAAGGAATGAACAGAAAACCAATGTAAAATATGACTTCAAGATAATACAGGATACAAGTAAGAAGTCCTACACCAGCGGCGAGCTTGAAAACCTGGTTGCATACTTTAAAAGCAGATATGAAAAGCTTGCTAACATCCTTTCAAAAAGGCCTGACTTAAGAAATTTCACAAAAATCAATGATATAGATGATTCCCAGGATAGTTTAAGTTTAATATTGATGGTTCGTGAAATCAGAACAAGTAAAAACGGTCATAAAATCATTGAATTTGAAGATGACACTGGAAACATTTCCATCTTATTTTCCAACAAGAATGAGGAACTGTTTGCCGAAGCCGATAAGCTTGTAAGGGATGAAGTCGTCGGAGTTATTGCAAACAAAAGTGACGATGCGGGCTTTGCATTCGGCCAGCAAATCATAAAGCCTGGCGTCTTGAGAGTGCCTGACAAGGAAATGGACTTCGGTATAGTATTTTTATCAGACGTGCATATTGGAAGCCTTACATTTCTTGAAGATGCATTTCAGAGATTCATCGACTGGATTAATTGTGAATACGGTGATGAAGATCAAAGAAAGGTTGCTGAAGACGTTAAATACCTTATTATTGGTGGAGATATCGTTGACGGTATTGGCGTTTATCCGAATCAGGACAAGGAACTTTCCATTAAAGACATTACCGAACAATACAATGAAGCCGCCAGATTTTTAGGAAACATCAGAAGCGATATCAAAATCATTATTGCTCCTGGAAACCACGATGCATCAAGAGTGGCTGAACCGCAGCCTGCAGTGCCTGAAGAGTATGCAAAAGCATTATATGAACTTGACAATGTGGAGTTCATCTCAAATCCGGGTGTCGTTTCACTTGATGGAATTAATGTCCTCATTTACCACGGACGCAGTTTTGACGATCTGGTAATGGCTGTTAAAGACTTTGAATATGAGAAAAGTGATGAAATAATGGAAGAACTATTACAAAAAAGACATTTAGCTCCAATTTATGGTGAAAGAACACCATTGGCTTCAGAACTTGAAGATTATCTTGTAATCGATCAGGTTCCGGATATTTTCCATACTGGTCACATTCACATTAACAGCTACAGAAAATTCAAAGGAATTCATTTAATCAACTCAGGTACATTCCAGACTCAGACAGAATTCCAGAAGATTTATAATATTAATCCTACCCCTGCTGAAGTTCCAATTATTCATAAGGGGAAATATAAACATTTTAAATTCCTATAAAGAGGTTATTCAATGAAAAAAAATATTGCAGAAATTATTTCCGTTTCAAATGAGATTTATGACAAGGGACTGGTTTCCGGTAAGGCAGGAAACATCAGTGCAAGATTTGGAGATGTCGTTGCAATCACTCCAACATTAAAATCATTATCCAATTTAGAGGAAAAGGATATTGTGCTAGTCAATATGCAAGGGGATGTGTTAACCAAGGGAAAACCTTCTTCTGAAGTAAATATGCATTTGGAAATCTATAAAAAAAGATCAGATGTTAACGCTATAGTCCACACACATTCACCTTATGCCACTGGTTTTGCATTTTCAGACAAAAAATTAAAAAGACTGGAAGGTTTTGGATCCATAAAAACTCAATACATATCTTCAATCGAATATGAAAAACCTGGAACAGATGAACTTGCCAGAAGCGCCAGTGAAGGACTTGGAAATGAGGATGTATTGATTTTAAAAAATCATGGGGTGATTTGTGTAGGTGACCAGTTAAAAGAAGCAATGTTACTTGCAGTTTTTGTAGAGGAAACCGCAAAAACCCAATTTATAACATTAATGTTGAATTCAGTTGAAGATAGTGATTAATCTTCGTCTGAAATTACATCGGCTTTGTTTCTACTTTTCATTCCTTCTTCAATCATTTTTATGATTAATCCGGATAATGAAGTGTCTTCATCAATTGCCATTTTCTTTAATTCTTTTTTTAAATCTACAGGTAAGTTTATTGTTGTTTTGCTTATATCTGACATGTATAATAATTCATTTTAATAAAATATAAAGTTTTCTACAATAAGTTAAATATTACCACAAAGTATTTAAATTGATTACGAACAAATATTAAACTA
>JAUNXD010000186.1 GCA_030539985.1 Methanobrevibacter sp. | reverse complement strand
CTAAAACTTTATTTAAAATAAATTCTAATGTATAATTATGTTATTTAATAATAATGATGGAAAACCTAATGATAGGATCCTATATAAAACAAAACCTAACATGATTTTAGGTTGTAAAAAAGCTATTTATGGGGTCATTCTACTGATTATCATTCTGACTTTATCCCCAATGGCAATCAAGTTTATAGGTCAGATGCAGGTTTATATGATATCCTATGTTAAGCTTTCCCTGACAAGATATGCGGCCATTGCATTTTTTGTAGTCATTCTTATTAATGTAATTTATATAATCTGGCAGCTTGTCGGATGGTATTCAATAGAATACACATTGACCGATACAAGAATCATGATTAAATCTGGTGTATTGTCAACCAAAAAGAACTATATGCCTTACGGAACAATCCAGGACGTCAATACCTCTCAAAGCATCATTGCCAAACTATTCAATGTAGGATCTGTTTCCGTTTACAGCGCATATGACAATAACCAGATGGAATTGAAAAATATTTCAAGGCCTTCTGAAATTGAAGAGATAATATTTTCAAAAATAATGGGATCAAGAAATTTCCAGGCTCCTCCGCAAAGATTTCCAAGGGAGGAATATTCCGAAAGAATTCACTCTCAGGAGGATGATTATCTTGCAGGAAATGAGTATTATGACGAATACGAACCGATTACCCCAATAACCCATGAAAGGGGTTATGCGCCAAGAAGGGATTATGAATATTATCCTGAGGATTTCACTGTCAGCGAACCTTCTCCGCACAGGTATGAATACGAACCGTATGACGGAGGATATGGAAATCCTTCAAATTCACGTCCGCAAGACAACTATTATAATCAAGTAAGGGATGAGTATTCATACACCAATGACAATTACTATCAGAATAATCAACAGGAAAATTATTATGAGGAAGTTGTTGAAGAATATCCTCAAAATGATGCGGAAGATATGGATGTAAATACTTCACAAAAGGCAATTAGAAGGCACTTCGACAAGTTTAAAAAATAAGGTAGTATGATGAGTTTTGATTATGATGTGATGGTCGTTGGAGCGGGTCCTGTTGGCTCAACAATTGCATATTACCTTTCACGCAACGGGCTGAACGTGGCAATATCCGAAAAGAAAAGGGAAGTCGGATATCCCCTGCAGTGTGCCGGAATCTTAAGCAAACATATTTTTGAGAAAAACGAACTGCCCGACGAGGTGATTATAAACACTGTCCAGGGTGCCTTTCTTCATACGCAAAATCATATTCTGAATGTTGAAACTCAGGAAAATGTCGCTTATGTAATAGATAGGATTGCATATGACCAGTTTTTATTAAACAGGGCAACTGAAAATGGTGTTGATCTGATTAACCAAAAGGTTGTGGATGTGGATACTGAAGAAGGAATAACCTATTTTTCAAATAATCAATTTATAACCTCAAAAATCATCATAGCATGTGACGGCCACAGTTCAAAAATAGCATCAAAAATCGGGAACGAACAGAAAAGCTATCATGCATCACAGATGCTGGTTTCAATCGATGATGAAAATATGGGTAATTTCAGAAAATCTGACAAAAAAAAGGATGATTATGTGGACACATTTTTAAGCGAAGAGATTCTTCCAGGATTTTTATGGATTATTCCACTTGAAAACAATACTTATAGAGTGGGATTATTTTCAAACCAGTCCCATAAAAATCAGGATGTCACTTTAATGGATTTTCTAAATGAAAATTTTGAATATGAAATATTGGAAAGATATAAGGGGTTCATTCCTATTTTCAATGATAAAAACCAATTGGTTAAAGATAGGGTGATTCTGGTAGGCGATGCTGCATCACAAATCAAGCCCACTTCAGGCGGAGGACTGCTAATAGCATTTGACAGCTGTAAAATCGCATCTAAATATGTGCTTGAAGCTATAAAAAATGATGACATTAACATTCTTGAAGGTTATCAAAAGGAATTCAATGATAAATACTTAAAGGAATTCAGCTATCAGTTTAAAGTACAAAAAACTCTTAATTTATTAAATGATGATGATTTGGATTATCTCTTTGAAAAATTAAAGCGTAATGACTGTGAAAGAATAATCTCCGAGTATGGGGATATGGACAACCAGTCAGCACTTGTAAAAGAATTTATAAAAAGAGGTCTAATATTTAAGATTATCCCAACATTTCTTTTTAAAAAAGTAACTAATATATTTGGATTTTAGGTGAATTTGATGGAATTATTATGCATACAATCACAGGAACACCCTGAATTGCCATTGGCCGAGCTAAAAGCGGTTATGGAATGTGAAAATATAAATGCCCGAATCGATGATATAACTGAAGGATTGGTCATCCTAAGAGACATATCCGAAGAGGACATGGAGGAGTACTACAGAATTTTAACAAAAAGGTTAGGTTATACTCATGAAATTCATGAACTGATTGTTGAATCAAACATTGACGATTTAGGCAGGGACATTTCAGATGTGGAGTGGGACAAATATGTTGATGAAACATTTGCGGTGCGAGTTAAAAGAATACGCACAGAACTTGATACCGTAGATACCGAAAGAGAAATGGGAACACTGATTTTGAAAAATAGTGAAAATATCAAAGTGAATTTGTCTAAACCTAAAACCCTGATAAGGGTTGTTGCAACAGGCAATGATTTATATGTGGCTGTGGAAAGAATCAAACTGAATAAAAAACACTTTGAAGAAAGCAAACCTCATAAAAGACCGTTTTTCTATCCGGGGTCAATGAACCCCAAGCTTGCAAGGTGCATGGTCAACTTGTCAAGGATTAAGGGGGGAGAATTATTGCTCGATCCCTTTTGTGGGACTGGTGGAATACTTATCGAAGCTGGACTGATAGGTTGTAAGGTTGTCGGATCAGACATCTACTGGAAAATGCAGAATGGAACTGCAATAAATCTTGATTATTACGGAATTACTGATTACAGAACATTCCATTTGGATGTTCGTGAATTGAAAATGTATGAAAAGGTGGCCAGTGTCGTTACAGATCCGCCTTATGGAATTTCCACATCCACTGGGGATGTGGATGGTGATGATATCTTCAAGGAATTTTTCTATGCGATTTATGATAATATGAAAGATGATGCGTACCTGTGCATGGCATCTCCGCATTATGTTGACTTGAAACCGATGGTTGATGAGGTAGGTTTTGAGATTGTGGAGCAATACGATATCAAAATGCATAGAAGTTTAACAAGAATAATTTCTGTTATAAAAAAGAAATTGGATTAATGGATACCTTTATATACTACTTGTTATTTTTTTCTTTTAAAGGGTGGTAAAACCACTCACTCCCTTTAATTTTATTATTTTTGTTATATTTTTTTTTATTTTCAAGTTTCAATGATTTAAGAAAATTTTTATTTTAATTTCTATTAATATTTTGTTTTTTCATTAATTATTATTTAATATCAATCATATTTTTAAAAAATTTTTTTTTAATAA
>JAUNXD010000024.1:7754-12983 GCA_030539985.1 Methanobrevibacter sp. | reverse complement strand
TTTGTTTTTAAGGAAATTACTGAAAATTATTATATTTTAAACGAAAACAAAAAGGCTCTGGAGTATATTCCGCAGGCAATTTTAACTGATGATTCAATCAAGATGAAAGTCAATTTATATTATTTGATTTATAATATTTTAAAGGACTCAGACTATGATATGGCTTTAAAACATGCTCAATTATATTATTTACTAAAAAAGGATACAAATTCAGAACTTTACGATGATATTGAAGAGTTAAACATTAATAGAGATGATTTAAACAGACAAGATTTAGTTAGAGAGATTAATGAATACTGGAAAAATTTCAAATTGGAATTTAAGAATGATGAACTTACAGGATATGATGAAAAAGCAGTTTCTATTAGAGGTGAATAATATGAGAGATATTGAAATGTTACGTATTGAAAGATTGATTGTGGAAAGACAGGACTATGAAGACGCATTTTTTTCATTGGAACCTCAAAATGATGAATTGGAGTATACAATCTCACAATATATTCGTGAAATCGAAAATATTTCACTCAATCCTTTTGAATATGAAGATCATCTAATTGAATTGCGTGATGAAAAACTCATTAAAGAGCAGGAAAAGTATGAGCAGAATTATTTTTCCTTTAGGGAAGTGGACGTTTATGATTTTCAAATCAAGGCAATGGAAGATGAATTATTTGAAAACGATTATGATGACAGTGAATATTATCGCTATGAAGAGGAAATGTTTTATCATTTGCAGTATCTAAAATCAAGCCAATTCGAAAAGCCGACCTGCAGCTGCATGGATCTGGACTACATGCCGCATGATGATGGGCTTTGTGATTATCTTGACTGCTATGACTATCCGGAAGGTCCGGATGAAAATTTATCTGGAGTAAAATTCTATTAATAAAGATTAAGAGGATTTATTTAATTTGGTGTTATTATGAGAAATAAAATATACAAAAATCGAGAAGTCTTACGTAATCTGCCTGTTGGCGTAACATTATGTGGCGAGGATTATGAGTTTAAGATTATTTACGTTAATGAAAAGGTAATAAAGATAGGAATTACATTAAATTATACTGATATGCTTTTTGCTGATTTTAATTCACTTGATGGAATTGTTAAAAAGGTTATTTTGGAGACCAGTTCAAATAATGCTCCAGTATTGTCAAGACAGGCTTTTTTATCAAAGCACAAATTAAAAAAAGTTGATGTTGTTGCTGATGGAATCGAATTTAAAATTGATACCGTGACAAACTCCAATTTAATGCTGGCAAAAAGCATCGGATATCATGAATTGTTGAATTCTAATGATGGTTTTTTCGAAAGCATTAGGAATACAGTTGAAGATAATCTTTTGGAAAATCCTCCAAAGGTTAGAAAATCATATAGTAATTATTCATCATTCGGCACATTACCGTATCTTTTTGAGACCGGTGGAGAGTACATGCATTTTACTGAAGTTGGTTATTCCAGAACTGTTGTTTCTGAAGAACAGCTCGAAAAAAATCGAGAGAAATTTAAAGAACAATCAGAAAAAGAGAAAAAGAATCGTGAAAAGATGAAAAAATTAGATAAGGAATTGGGATTGGATAAAAAATCTGATACTCGTGAATTGGCACGTTTCAGGTAATTATAATCCAATATAATCAAGGATCATTTTAATTTCATCATCTTTAAGTATTTCAAGGGATTTGGATTCGCATTCCAGTATGATCTCCTCAATGTCAGGGGAACTGATGCGTTCAATGAATTCGTATCCGTGGTGTGAAGCAACCATCTTCAGGACATAGCTGGATAGGTAAATGTCGTCGATGTAGCCGTAAGGGCCATAAATCTGCTCCGGGATAACGTCTTCCGGAGTCACGTAATATGCGATTGCTCCGCAGATCGGCAGTTTGAGGCTTCTGTCAATGTCCTGGTTCAACAGGTCGCATAATACCTTGAAGAGGACCGGTCCGTAGTCTATGAATGACTCGTATTCGCCGGTATATGTCTCTAAATTCTCGACTAATGTATCATAGAAATCCTTGAATGTCGCTTCCATCATTTTCACCTTGATTATACTTTTAATTCCAATCATATTTAAATATTATTTATACACAATATTAATACAGAGGTGTGAAGAGTGTCTAATTTTGATTTTCTAAAGGATTTTGACGTTACGTTATGGAAATTGGGTAACCGTATTGAAAGGCAGGTTAATTCTTCCCCTTCGGGCGTGAAGGCGGATGCCACTACGTTTCTGGAGCATATACTTAAAAAACTGCTCAATATGGCAGGGTTGAAATACAATTCCAGAAAATCCTTCACTGATCAGGTCGATGCGGTGTTCAGGTCTGATTTGAAGATGTCGAACGCATACAGAGAAAGAATAAAGAGCGCATACAATTACAGAAACAAGATTCATGATGAGTTCGAGGACATCGAGAAGCATGAGTTCGAGGATGCTGTGCAGCTTCATGAGAAGCTCTTCTACATTGCAAGAAAGTACTACAGGGACTATAATGATGATTATGATGAGTACAAGGGTGTTCCGGATTTCAGGCCGTTGAATCTGGATTTCTCCACTGATGAGGTTGAGATGGTTAAGCTCAAGGATTTCAACGATATCGTTGACGTGAAGTTTGACTACTGCATTGTCTGCGGAAGGCCGAATCACCTCAACTATTCGATTTACTGCCATGAGTGTTCGACCGCTCTTGACAATGCCAATAATTTCATCTCCATCAGAAACGCCTTCAGCAAGGATGCAAGGTTCACCAAGGAGGACCTTATCGAGTACGGCATGCCCGAGGGTTACGTCAACCAGTTCATACACTCTCTGACAAAGGAGAACATGCTTAAGGTTGCAGGCAGGTTCATCACCTTCAACAACATGTACCTGGACGATTACCTGAGAAAAATCGACAGCTACATCGCCGTAGGGGAGTTAATAACACGTTTCAGGGAGGACAGGATTTCCCCGGAGGACATAAGAAAGTCAAAAGAGTACCGGTTGGGAAGAAACAAACAGGAGCCTTTCTATCAGTTCTACAAGATTGTCAAGCGTGAAATCAGAAAGAAATTCGAGAAGGACCTGCTTGCCACAGGAGACATCTGGAAAAGCATAGACTACACTAACATCACGGACAAGGAACTTGAAAGATGGTACAATATTCAGTTAGGAAATTACCGGAGAGGCACAGTTAATGAGGCCTTCGTTGTATTTAATCAGTTACTCATTAAAGATTATCTTAAGTTAAAAAGTGAAGGTATATTGGAAGCTGAAATAAGGAAGACTTTGAATGTTTCGGATAATGTATATGAATTCTGGTGCGGATTCGACAAGTATTTCCAGACAAACCTCAGAAAGATAAAGCTCAACCTGATAAAAGAGGGCATAAACAGCCACATGACTCGGGATGAAATCATCGAGTACGCCGGAGTCACAGCAAAGGAATACGATGACATATTCAAGGTTGCAGACCTCAAGGGAGAGGAGATATCAGAACTTAGAAACAGGGAAATAGAATCCAGGAAACGTGAGTTTCTCAAATATCTCTTTAACTTCGATTTGCCTATTGCATGCAGGAAGGCGCTTTTCACCATAGACGACTTTTATGAGTACTATGACACTGCTGATGTGAGCTCCGAGTTTTACACAAAATCAACAAGAATACTGATGGACAAGTATCTTGCGCAAAGAAGACTGGGAAAGACAAAAGAGAAGGCAATCAGTAAGGTCGGCATAAAGGAGAAATACCTTGAGAGATGGCTCAAGAGATCCGCCTATTCGGATTTCAAGGATGAGGATTTAAGGGTTACCGTTGAACTCATCGTAAAGGGATTCAAGAAAAGGATGCCGATATCAGACATCGCCGAAACCGCCGGTGTTAGCGTCAACGCAATAAAGTCATATGTCAAATTGGGCCAGAGGGGTTCGGAAATCTATAAGCCGTTATCCGATTATTACGAGGAAGTGATACTTCCGGGCAAACTGGATGAATTCCTCTCATCATGCGAGACAAAACCGATACGCAGGGCACTGCAGACATCAAACCTCACCGAAGAGGAATTTGAAAAATATTATCAGCTTGGAAAATCCGGTGACGTGCGATTCAGCGAATTCTATGAAGAAGCATTGGGGTATAAGGAAGGCCACTATGTCCACCACATCGAAAAGGGAAAAACCCACCAGATTGCCATGAAGGAATCATATCTCACACCCGAAGAGTATGATGAGTCAAAGGATGACCTTGACAAGGTATTGAGATTGAAGAAATTCAACATTGTTCTTGAGACAATCAGCAATAATAAAACATCCAATGTGGCCGCAAGCAAGATCGGCTGCACTGTTGAGGAGATTTACGAATGGTACTTCGCCGGCCGTGACGGCAATGAGGATTACCAGGAATTCTACGAGGTATTCCATAAGGGATATGTTCGACCGAGTGTGGTGCCGCTTCAGGAAAAGCTTGACAATGAAAACGCCAGCCTGGATGTTTTGATAAGATCCAATAGGGACAAGTTCACGAAAAAGGATGCTGAAATCTGGTTGAAACATGGCATAATACATGAGGGTGTCATCAACCTTGACGAGAAAAAGGATGATGATGATGAGGAAAAGGTTAAAAAAATCAGCCTGAACAAGAGATTCAGCCGTGCTGACCAGAGATCTTCCCTTGGAGGGGTTCAGGGAAATGATGACATTGACGAGCTTAAAAAGCAGATTCTAAACAAAAAGTGATTGGATATTTATATGTGTTAAGTTATAGGGAGGTTAAAAAAAATGAAGATATGTCCGAACTGCGGTTCGATACTGGCCGATATGGAACCCTACTGTGAAAACTGCGGCTTTGACCCGGATTTCGATTTCGGTGATTGGGAATATGAATAGTGGGAGGTGATATGATGTGGGAATGTCCTAACTGCGGAGCCGTTTTTGACGAGGAATGGGAAGAATGTCCTGAATGCGGATGCTCTCCTGACGTCAACTACGGATGGGTTGGAGAAAACTGCTAGTTTCTCCAATATTTTTTTCTTTGAATTGGAAGAATCATGGATAAGCACTGTCATTTTCAATTAATCTGGACAGTGAGAGAACTGGACGCATTGCATGCCAATATGGACCATATCATGGAGTGCCTGTAACTGGCACATTTTTTAACTTGAAGGGCAAATAGTATTATTATGGATAATTGGTTTGACAATATTGTTGAAAATCATTACAATGCAAATTTTGGCTTTAAATGGAAGGAATTTCTT
>JAUNXD010000024.1:7444-7744 GCA_030539985.1 Methanobrevibacter sp. | reverse complement strand
TTAATTTGTATTTTGATAATGATTCGGTTACTGCAGATGTCAGTGATGGGGATGAGTTTTTCCATGTAACCATTAATTTTCGCCAATTCACTGTTCATGAAAAGGATGCTCTGATTGGAATTGCAGGTAAAGATGATGTTAGGCTTGATTTAATCAAGGGTATAGTTCCGGATGTTTTATTTGACTCAAATGTAAACGTTTTTCCATCATCAGCCATTGATTTTATTGCAGATTGCACCTGTTGGGATATGGGTTTTTTGTGCAATCATGAAATGGCCGTTTTAAACAGATTAAACGAGA
>JAUNXD010000024.1:0-7424 GCA_030539985.1 Methanobrevibacter sp. | reverse complement strand
TAATATTGATTCATTTCCACCAAAAAAATTTGAGGAAATTTTCAACAATTCATATGATGCTGATTTAAGCTTTCTTCTGGATGCATACCTGAAGGATTATATCAAAAATATAACGTTGGATTTAAAGGATTTAATTGACAATTATGATTTTAAAGATAAAACTGATTTGAAATTGCCATTGGATTTAAATTCATATTATCAAATAACAAACAATTCTTTTAAAAACAGTGGCGATTTTGTATCTGCTGTGAAATCATCCGACAATCCTGTTTTGGATTATGCCTTTGATTTGATTAAAAATCGTCAAATCATTCCGGAAATGTTTAGGCTTGACGATAATCATGTTTATACTCGTTGGATTCCCGAAATTCCTCCAAACATGGATACTGATGATCTGGTTAAAGTAAATGGGAAATGCATATCCAAAACTGATCAGATAATTGTTTTTGTAAGCCTGATTATAGATGATTTGATATCAGTGATGCTGCACGAACAAAGGGAGGATTATTTCCAAAGGGATGTTTTCCGGCTTTTGGTTAACTCATCACTAATCGATTCTGATCGCAAAAAATCATTGGTCAGCGACATTTCAAGGAATCTGTCGGTTTTTAACATCAAATATGATTATATAATCAATGTTTCAAATGTTGATGGGGAATTTGTTCTGGAATTTGAAACGGATAAGGATAGTGATAAGATGAGATACACTTGTCATGTCCGTAAATTGTTCAATTATTTCAAGCTTTACTGGACTTTAAGCGAACCATTAAGACTGAACAACAAACAGTTCATGAAATATCTGAATAATGTCGAGCCTCTCCTTAAAAACTTAAACGTCAGGGTCAATAAATCATTTGATATATATGATACGACGTTTAAAATCAAACTGACTCTGGATAATGATGAATATCTGACAGCGAATAATTTATCCAGCTCCAGCTGGATGGTTGATTTGGGAAACTGCTTAGTCACTACCGAAGAATTCCAAAAATTAAGCATTGACGATTCGGGGATTATAAAAATCAATGATGATTTCTACATTGCCGATTCGGTTAAGTTCAAATCCCTTCAAAGCGACATACTCTTTTTACCCACAAATTTCGAAAGTTATGAGCTTCTCCAGATTGCACTTCTTGGACGCTATCGCAACCTGAAGTTTGATGTTGGAAGTCAGTTCAGGCAGCTGCTTGAATTTTCAGGATTTATTGAACAGCCCAAATCATTGAACGGCCAGCTGAGACCATACCAGATTACCGGTTATTCATGGCTTATTCAAAACATCAAATCAGGTTTCGGATCTATTCTTGCAGATGATATGGGTCTTGGTAAAACAATACAGGTGCTTGCAACAATACTTCATTTAAAGGAAAATGAATTGATGGATAAACAGGTGCTGATTGTAGCTCCAACCACCTTAATTACAAATTGGACAAATGAAATAGAAAAGTTCACTGATTTGACTTACAGCATTTATCATGGTGATGAAAGGGAATTTGACCCTGATGCAGATT
Organism: Methanobrevibacter sp.; assembly: GCA_030539985.1. Taxonomy (GTDB): domain Archaea; phylum Methanobacteriota; class Methanobacteria; order Methanobacteriales; family Methanobacteriaceae; genus Methanocatella. The sequence goes on along the minus strand of JAUNXD010000024.1, from coordinate 5,913 downwards.
TGATTTTGACATCCTACGGCATGGTCAGGGCGGATGAAGGAAAATTCAAAAATAGAAACTGGTTTTTATGTGTCATCGATGAGGCGCAAAACATAAAAAACCCAAATTCAAAACAGACAAAGGCAATTAAAAAAATCAAAGCCGATGACCGCAGTGCATTGACAGGCACTCCAATAGAAAATCATCTGGTTGATTACTGGTCCATATTTGACTTTACAAACAAGGGCTATTTGAACACGCTGTCCCAATTTAAAAGAGATTATAATAATCCGATTGTGAAAAAACATGATTCTCGAGCTTTAGCAAATCTTAAAACAATCACTCAACCATTCATTTTAAGGCGTCTTAAAACAGATAAGAATATAATTGATGATTTGCCCGAAAAGATTGTCAATGATATCTACTGCGATTTGACATTAAAGCAATCAAAATTATATGGCAACCTGGTTGAAACTGGATTGAGTGAGCTTAAAGGAGAAACTGGAATCAAACGTAAGGGGAATATTTTAAAACTGATTACTTTCCTAAAGCAAATCTGTAATCATCCGGTTCAATACCTGAAAAAGGGCAATGCCGATGTCAGGGATTCAGCAAAACTGGAACTTTTGGGTGAATTAATAGCTAATATCATGGATGCCGGTGAAAAGGTAATAATATTTACCCAATACGTTGAAATGGGCAGGATAATCGAGGAAGTTCTTTTAAAAATGTTCAATCGTGAAGTGCTGTTTCTGCACGGTGCACTTGACAGGAAAACCCGTGAGAATATCATCAACAATTTCCAGAATGACAAATCATATCCTATTTTGGTGGCTACACTTAAAACAGGGGGTGTAGGTTTGAACTTAACCGGCGCTCAGAATGTCATTCATTATGATTTGTGGTGGAATCCTGCAGTGGAAAATCAGGCAACAGACCGTGCTTATCGTATAGGTCAGGATAAGGATGTAATGGTTTACCGCTTCATTACCAAGGGGACTTTGGAGGAAAAAATTGATTTGATATTAAAAGATAAGGTAAATCTTGCAGATAAAACCATTTCAGGCAGTGAAACATTCATTACAGAGTTAACTGATGACGAGTTAAAGGAAATGCTTGAATTAAGATTATAAGAATTAACGAATTGATTAACATATGATTTTTGCTGTTCAAAAATAAGGATCATTAAATCTTGTAAAAACACCTTTGGATGAATGATGTTAGTTATATCTGTAAGTTCAATTAAATTTACAATATCTCAAGAAAATCAGTACCTCTGTGGGTTCGAAATATTTAATATTCAAGTTAAACATATTTTTTATATACTAATATAAATGAGGAAAAAATTTTGCGGTTTAAAATGATAATGATGCTTGCAGTCATTCTTGCATGCTTGCTTGCGGTTTCAGCCGTAAGCGCTGCAGAAAATGCAACTGATGATGCAGCAGGTGAAGATGTTATTTATGCAGATGAAATGGATGATGAAGCCGTAAGTGCTGATAATGACATTCAATAGGGTGGCGCTGATGATAATTCATTGGGTTCTGGAATGGAGCCTCAGCCAAGGGAAAATGTAAATTTTTCATGCATTGTTGGTGAGGATAATCAGGGCAAATATATTGACATTTCTTTAAAGGATTCTCAGAACAATTCCCTTAAAATGGTTAAGATTAAATTAACGGTCGGTGATAAATCATATTCTAGTTTGCTTGGTTCTTCCGGCATATTGAGAGCATATCTTATTGTACGTACTCCGGGCGTTGAAATTCCTGAAGTAGAGGAGGAAAGCAATTACACTTATGTGATTGTTTCAGCGGACACCTATTCTGTTGATGTTGTATTTAATGGAAACATGAACTATGAAAATGCTTCACAAACTGTTATAGTGAATATGGCAGGCAATTCAAACAGTTCCTCTCAACCAGGAAATGGGGCTGTCAATCCTACTCAAACCTCACCGCAATCCGGTTCTCAAAATACTGCGGTTTCCGTTGCAAAGACTACTTTAACACTTAAAGCGGTTAAGGTCAAAAAGTCCGCCAAGAAACTCATATTGCAGGCAACCTTGAAGCAGGGAAACACTCCGCTTAAGGCCAAAAAGATCACTTTCAAATTCAACGGTAAAAAATACACTGCAAAAACCAATGCAAAAGGTATCGCTCAGGTTACCGTTAAATCTAAAGTTCTCAAAAAGCTGAAAGTCGGCAAGAAGGTTAAAATAGAAGTTTCCTATGGAAAAACAATTTCAAAAACTACTGTTAAGGTTCAAAAGTAAGTGCCTCATTAGCACTTGCTTACTTTTTTTTTTTTTATCGATTTTTTTCTTGAATTTTTTAACTACCGCTAACTATTTTATTTCATGTGAATAAACTTATTATCATGAACAAGCATCTTATTGATTTGATGGAGAGGATATTGAATTTTCCGGACGATATCATATCTGAGGAGTTGACCGAGGAGCTGATTGAATATCTCAGTGATTCGACTCTGATATGCCCCGTCGACGATGATACTTTAATCGGTCTGCAGCTGGGAGCAAACACATTCATTCCTGCATGCAGCGACATTGAACGCTTCAGGGAAATTTTTCCAAATTCAAATCCTAAAGAAGTGGAATTCAGGAAATTTTCCAATTATATTTCAGATGATATGAGTGGAATACTTATCAATCCTGGCATTACTGGTTTTGTGGTAAGTCCTGCTATCAGCCGGATGGTTTTTGCAAAAATCTCAGACAGAAACAAACCTCCAGTGACAAAGGGATATGACGTCAAAGTCAGGCTTAACGATTTGAGGCCTCTCACATGGAGGGATCTGATAATTCCTGAAAACATAACATTCATGGAACTTGATGACATCTTGAAAACGCTGTGGAACTTCAATGGCCATCACTTGTCATGCTTTTTAATAAAGAAGGATGATTTGATAATCATTGACAGGAAACTGTCTGAGGAAACCATGATGGGATGTGATTTTGATGCAAACACAACCATAATCGATGACATTTTCGAGAAATACGACAAGGTCACTTACTGGTATGATTTTGGAGATGACTGGCGATTCGACATTGAAATAAAAAAGAAAATAGATTATGATAAGAATTACGTAACCATAAAAAGATACAAGGGGAAATATGATCCTATTGAAGACTGCAAGGGAGTTTATGGCTTGAGTGAAATTATTTATTTGGCCGAAAATCCCGACGGAGAGGACATGTATGGCTTTGGCGATTGGGTTGATTATCTTGAGGAATTCGACATGGAGTATGCTCAGAGGCTTTTGAAAAATAAGGGTTATGTAAAATCAATTTGGAGGCAGTGCGATGAAGGGTTATGATGTGAAAGTGCGTTTGGATGATTTCAAACCCTTGACATGGAGGGATTTGATAATTCCGGCGGGAATAAATTTCAAGGAATTGGATACCATTTTAAAAATCCTATGGGACTTTTCGGGTTATCACCTGTCATGTTTTACATTTAAAAATAGTGTGGATGTTGTGACAAACGAGTTTCCAGGCATTGACTTTGAACCCGGTGATTTAAACTCAAAGGATATACTCATCGATTCATATTTTGAAAACAATGATAAGATTTACTGGGAATATGACTACGGTGACGGATGGTCATTTACAATAGAAGTTAAAAAGATTGCAGAAACCGACAAGAATTATCCTGTAATCAAACGGTTTAAGGGTGAATACAATCCCAAGGATGACATTGGCGGTGTATGGGGCTTAAAGCAGATGATTGAAAATAATCCTGATGAGCTGACCCGTTTTGATATGGAAAGTGTCCAATGGGATTTAAAGAGGTATGATGATGATTTTTTATTTGAAATGTGGTGAAAACTTTCCAATTCAATTTCATGTTATAAAAAACCAAATGGGAGGAAATAATTTTGCGATTTAAAAATATAATAATATTTTCAATGATTCTTTTAGCTTTACTGGCAGTCTCGACGGTCAGTGCTGCCGGGAATGCTACGGACAGTATTGATGAAAATCAGCCAATAGAGATGACTGATGATGAGCCAATCGCCAGTCCGGATAGCGGAACCTTTGCTGATTTGCAAAAAAGGATTGATGATGCCGAGGAAAACTCAATCGTAAATTTGCAAAACAACTATACTCTTGAAAGCGGATACAGATTAAGTGGGATAAATATTTCAAAGCCGCTTACAATCAACGGTAATGGTCATTCCATTGATGCGAATTCCCATGCGAGGATATTTTACATAACCTCCGATTCTGTAACTCTTGTAAATATCACATTCAAAAATGCAATCGGTTATCTTGTCACCGGAAGCATTAACGATGGCGGTGCCATTTATAACATTGGAGATTATTTCACTTTAACTTCATGTAATTTTATGGATTGTCAAGACAATACTCGGGGCGGTGCAGTCTACAATGAGGGCACCAACTTCAACATGACCCTATGCAATTTCACAACATGTTATGTAAGTGAAGGCAATGGTGGAGCCGTTTGCAATGTTGGCGATAACTGTACAATCAGCTCATGCGCATTTGCTTATTTTACCCTGGGATACAAATCCAATGGGGGAGCAATCTCCAATACCGGTGCCAACTGTAATATAAATTCATGCAATTTCACCAATAACCTTCGTGGTTCATTTAGTAATGGGGGAGCCATATACAACAAAGGAATTAACAGTAATGTAAGTTCATGCAATTTTAAGAACTGTTCTGCTACAAGCGGAGGAGCCGTATACAATGAAGCTGCCAACTTCAACATGACCCTATGCAATTTCTCTGACTGCTATTCGTTATGGGGCGGTGGAGCTGTGAGATATTATGCTCCCAATTGTGAAATAAGTTCATGCATGTTCAAAAACTGTTCCAGTGATAATGGAGGAGGGGCAATATCATTTTATGCCGATCATTCTCTAATAAGGTTATGCTACTTCAATGACTGTTATTCTCTAGATGGCGGAGGAGCAATCAATTTTGCCGGTTTGGGACCGGTAATTAGCTCATGCGTATTTACAAACTGTTCCGCTTCAAATGATGGTGGAGCCATAACAGTTTACGATAAGAATTGCGTAATAATATTATCCGATTTCAGAAACTGTTCCGCTACATGGGGCGGTGCAATCTACAATAACGGACAGGATTTGAACATAAACTCATGTACTTTCACAGGGTGCAATGCAAGCCATCATGGAGGAGCTTTATACAACGATTATGATGGCGTGAACGTTAATGTGAACTCATGCAACATCACTGACTGCAATGCGGAATGGACAGCAGGGGCACTTTACATTCGCTTTGGAGGCCATGTAAACTCATGCATTATCAGAGGTTGTGGGCCAATTTCCATTTACAGTGAAAATTCCGTTGAAGTTAAAGACTGCATATTCCCTGATTTGGATCAATTTCAGGTAGGTTTCAATGCGGCTTATATTAATTGTATCTTTAGGGATTCCGGTTCAAAAACCGATTCAAAGGAAGATTCAAAAACAACATCTCAACCAACTAAAACTGCAGATCCGATTAAATTGACTTTAAAAAAAGTTAAAATAAAAAAATCCGCCAAAAAACTCGTATTGCAGGCAACTTTGAAGCAGGGAAATACTCCGTTTAAAGCCAAGAAGATCACTTTCAAGTTCAACGGCAAAAAGTACACTGCAAAAACCAACGGTAAAGGTGTTGCCAAGGTTACCGTTAAATCCAAAGTCTTGAAAAAGCTTAAGGTGGGCAAAAAGGTTAAAATCCAGGCCAGTTATGGTAAAACAGTAGCTAAAATCACAGTTAAAGTCAAGTAAGTGTTTTTACAAACACTTTCTTTTTTATTTTTTTTATCGTTTCGTATATAGATTGACCGTTACGAGTTCAACTGTTTTTCATCCAATATCCAGTTGCTTTCATTAATGATTAATGTTTCAACTAGTTTTAAAAGAAACTATGAAAATAAT
>JAUNXD010000185.1:245-3547 GCA_030539985.1 Methanobrevibacter sp. | reverse complement strand
TGGTGAGGAAGGAGAAACTTTCCCCGACAATTCAAAGGAGTATCTGGACGAATTCAATGAATTGATAAGTGTCGGTTCACCTGAAAAAATAAGAATTGAAGCACCAGCCATTAATTTAAATAAAGAGGAAATTGTTAATTTGGGTGTTGAAGTTGGTGCTCCAATGGAATTAAGCTATTCCTGTTATAAAGGAGAAGATGAACCCTGTGGTGTTTGCGAGAGTTGCATGAGGCGGAAACGAGCATTCAAAAAGATAGGAATCTAATCATATTTTTTTAAATCCTTACTCCAATTCGCATCATCCAATGACCTGTTTTCCATTAAACAATCTGAAGCGTTGGAAATGGAGCAATATAAATCTTTAATGCCTTCTTTTGACTTTCTGTAATTTGCAGTATGGGTTCTTTTAATGCCGATATTGCCTGCTTCAGAGTATGAGTCAATATCTGCGCCTATGTAGATGAATTCCCAGTTGTGATTGCTGATTAGGTTTCTGATTTGTTCTTTTGAAAATTCACGGGAGGCATTTTCAAATCCGTCTGTCATGATTACAAACAGTACCTTGTTGTCGATTTCCTTATCAAGTGTATTGATTGTTTTTCCTATTGCATCAAGAAGTGCTGTGCATCCTCTTACCCAGTATTCATTTTCTGTTAATTCCGCAACTTCGTCAATTGGTTTTCTTTTGTATAATACTTCGTAGTTGTCATCGAAAAGGATTGTTGTTACCCTGGTGTTGAATTCCTTTTTGCTTTCCCTTTGAATGAAGGAATTGAATCCTCCCATTGTGTCTTTTTCAGACCCCCTCATTGATCCACTGCGATCCATTAAAAATATTAAATCCAAATCTTGGTTTTGTGGTGACTCTTTCATTTTTTCACTTCCATTAATTTTTTGTTGCCAAGTTGTGTGTAACTTACACACAATATATTAACAATTAATGGTATTTAAAGTTTGCGGTGATGAAAAAAATAAGTGAAAAAAAGTCATTCCAATTTATCCAAAATGTCCAAGGAATCCTTTGATACCCTGTAAAGACGGCCTTTCCGGACACCAGGATTAAGGCATTCCACAACACCCTTATCTTTTAATTCTCTTAAAACATTAGATATATGATTTTGTAAAATACCACTGTCTTCAGCTATCTCTTTAGGCATTTTAACATCTTCTCCAATAGCCTTTAAAGCACGAACCCTATATGTTGACTTGTTAACATATCTTACAGTATCCTCATCCATAATTACACCTCAAAGTTTATTTCCACAATTAGTACAAAATGAATCGTTTTCATCAATAGAAGCACCGCACTTACTACATTTTAACTCAACTTCAAATTTTGCCCCACAATTGGTGCAGAACTTATCATCAAGACTGGCCTTGGCACCGCATTGCTGACAATATTTGATATTTCTTCCAACCAGATGAGAATCCTTAAACTCATCCTTTGGTTTTGGAGTTTCACTTAAAATGGGTTGTGAATAGAAATCCTTTTCATTATCAATTTCATGGATTAGCTCGTTCATAGCAGCAATCCTTTTAGAATCGGCAGGGTGTGTCGAGAAAAAGTCATGCTCGTTAGAATTCATTGCAGACATTGACTGCCAGAATGGCGGAATATGGGAAATGTCATATCCTGCCCAGTGAATTATCATCATGCCCAACCTGTCGGCTTCAAGTTCCTGATCCCTTCCCCAGGGATTCATCAGCAGAAACTGTGAACCTATGCTTGCAACATTTGTTGCAGCCCTTGTCAGGGACCCCAGTCCTCCCAAACCGACCAGATCCATTGCAAAGCTGCCAATCCATGCGGCAGATGTTATGGCATTTTGAGCATTTTGGGCACTGATTCTGGTTCTTGAGTGATCCAAAAGGGCATGGGCCATTTCGTGGCCTAAAATAAATGCTACCTTCTCTTCTGTATCGGCAATCGACAAGATTCCTGAAAACATGACTATCTTACCGCCGGGCATGCAGAAAGCGTTTACGGTATCATCAGCCACTAAATGAAAATCCCAGTCATAGTAATCTTCAACGTAATCGAGCCTGCCAATTCTGGAGAGATAATCTTCAACGGCCCGAATAAGTTTAATTGCCACATTTTTAACAATCTGACCATTTTGAGTATTGTCAAGCAATTGTGACTGATTTATCATTCCATAATATTCATTATATGAATCCTGAAGGAATTTATCATCATTTACCATGTCAAAATGTGATTTTCCAGTGAAAGGATTTATGCTGCTTCTATCATCTTTTGCCATAATATATTTTATTATTATTTTGTGTATAAAAACTTTTTTAAAATATTCATGTAATACAATGAAAAAATTACTCTAAAAATTATTCTAATTCCTTAATGCCACAATCTCATTTCTCATTTTGAATTATTAATGATATAGCATAACATTCCATGTTGATATCATTTACACTGACATATTTAAAACAAATGCTTAATTGTACCGACTAATATTTCAAAAAACTAGTATAAAAAACCTAACTTTTAAATTTTAGCAATATACAACTAAAATTTTAAGAAAATAAAAAAAGTAAGTAACTAGCCAAAGCAAGTTACTTTTTAAATTGCTTAATTAATTATTCCCAATTTTACAGCAGTTTTTTCATCAACCTTACCGGTTACTTTTAATCCTTTGTCGTGTTGGAATTCTTTAACTGATCTGACTGTGCAGGAGTTGTATTTTCCGTCAACTTTAAGGTAGTGGCCTTTGTAGGATAGGTAGTAACCTTTGTCTTTTAGGGCTTGTTGTATTTGTTTGACTGTTGATTTGTCCTTGCTGCCTTTAGATACTGTTTTGAAAGTAACAATAACTTTGATTTTGACTTTCTTGGTTAGTTTCTTATAGTATTTATTTCCTTTGTATTTGATGACTGCTTTAAAGGTTCCTTTTTTGTTTAGTTTGTTAATCTTGAAGGTCGCTTTACCTTTGGAGTTGGTTTTTGCCTTGTAGGTTTTACCTTTGACTTTCAAGGTTACTTTAGTATTCTTAATAGGTTTACCAGTATTGTCTTTTAATGTTATTGTGTATTTTTTGGTTTTAACAGATTTTTTAAAGGTTTTCTTTTTAGCAGTTATTTTAGGAGTAGCCTTCTTAACAGTAACTTTAACATCTTTGGTTGATTTAGCATAGTTTTTGTTACCATTGAATGTTATTTTAGCAGTGTAGGTTTTAGGAGCTAAACCTTTGGTTGATACTTTAACCTGACCGTTACTGTCAGTAGTGTAAGTTTTAGCACCGTTTAAATCAACAGTTACTTTAACTCCATTGATTGGTTTACCATTACTA
>JAUNXD010000185.1:0-235 GCA_030539985.1 Methanobrevibacter sp. | reverse complement strand
GTAAACTGTTGAAACATCAGAAGCAGTAATTTCACTAGGAACTTTACTTGCCCTAACAGTAACATTTGTTGAATTTTTAGCATAGATTTCATCATCACCAACACTTACAGTAATGACAGCAGTACCTTCACCAACAGCAGTAACAATACCATTTTTATCTACACTAGCAACAGAGTTATTGCTGGATGTGTAAGTAATATCAAGCAATATTGTATCCGGACGTTTAGTGGCATTG
>JAUNXD010000023.1 GCA_030539985.1 Methanobrevibacter sp. | reverse complement strand
ATATCGTAATATAATAGAATACTTAAATATATTGATTAAGTTATTAATAAAGGTTACCATATTTTCGATATTTCACTGCAAAATTATATTATGATAATGGAACATAATATACCTTATGAAAATCACAGGAGAGATCACTTTCACATATGAAAGTGAAGATGATGCGAAAGTAGTTTACGATTCCCTGGAAGTGGACAATGAAAACTACCTTAAATCACAATTGGACAACAATAAAATCAATTATAACATCAACAGTGAAAAACTGGGAAGTTTTCTTGCAACAGTGGATGATTTGATTGCATCAGAAATAGTTGTTGAAAAAATTCTTGACAAAACTAAACGATGAAAAGTTTTATATAAATAAAAAGAACATATATAACATTAATATATATTAATTCGTTATGAGAGTGTAATTTATGGAATGTTATTATCATCCTGAAAGAGAAAGTACAGACACATGTGCGATATGTGGAAAATCAATATGTAAAGAATGTGGTTTAGAAATTGCCGGAAAGGTATACTGTAAGGAATGTTTAGAGAAAATTGTAGGACTTGGAATTGAAAACAAGGCTCCTGAACAACCAAAACAAGCTGTTGCTCCAGAACCTGTCAGAACCGAACCTGCAAGACTCAACAAACAGGAACCTGCAGAAAGCATTTACCAACCACAGGAAGAAGCTGCACCGGTCGCACAGGAAATCAAACAGATCAGTGATGATTCCCCATATAATATTAAAGACAATATTGAATATTCAGGAGGACTCGAATCATCCTACATCAGTGAAAACGAGCCTGCACCACAAGTGCAAGTCAAAGAAGAACCACGTCCTCAGCCACAGGCAGCTCCAAACGAATATGAATTATATCCTGAACAGCAAATTGCACAAAAGCCTGTAAGCAATGCACAGGAATTCATCTACCCAGACCATTCCTATGAACCTGAACCAACCAGTGCAAGAATGGAACTGGAAGACAAGTATGAAAAATACCTGGATGACTTGTACTTCGACGACAAGGATGTTCCTTTAAACGAACAACTTGCAAAAGACGAGGAAGAGTTCGGCTCCCTAACCAGACGCCCTTACCAGCCAAGGTCCGAAGAGGCAATCCTTAAAGACAAGACCCCTAAAAGACCTGAAACTCCTGAGGAAATGGAAGCAAGAATCAGGGCTGAAATCTTAGCTGAAAAAGAAGGAAAAGGAAAAGCTAAAGACAAAGATTCCGAAAACATCCATAACCTGAATTATCAGGAAGAAAAAGAGCCAATGAATGTTGTGGACATTCTTTTGACAATCCTATTAATCATAGTGATTTTAGTTGTAATATACTACATCATATACGTATTAGTATTGCATGCAACCTATCCAACATTCATGGATGCGATTTATGCAATGTCAAACCCTCAAAACGTAATTAATAACGTATTAACCCCACAACCACAAGTTTAAGTTTAATAATGAATATTTTCATTATTTACTTTTTCTTTAAATTTTTCAAGACCGTCACTGTTCTTATAACCCAGCACCCTGATTGTTGAAGGGTACCTGTCAATATATTCAGACACTGTTTTTTTAGGAATGGGGTTTTCCAGAATGCTCAATGCCCTTTGGCGGAAATGTGATGAGAATCCATGAAGTATTGACCCCTCCAATGTTTCCAGGTCATCATATGGTCCGTTTTCAATGATGTTTCTGGCCAGCTTCTCATTGAACAGGTTCAATGAGGACAATTCCTCAAGGGAATAATTGTTTGCAGTGTTCAGGATTCTTTCCTCATCCCTGATTCCATATATTATCCCATCGTTTTTAATTTCCCTTTTTAAAACCTCAATCGTTTTTGGAGGCATCATCCCTGTGACCTCGTCGAAATTGTCCTTCTGGATGCTTTCCCGGATGAGGGTTCCGCTCACCCCCTCGATTCTTTCAACGAATATGAACTTGCCGGCATAGTCAAAGCCAATCTTGCTCAATGAATTCGAAAATGAGGTTATCACGTAATTGTCCTCCTCAAGCTTCCCCTTGAGAAGTGTTTCATGGGCGGTCTTGTCAACGACCTTGTATGGCTTTGAGGCTATGTGATGGCCTTGGTTTATCCGATTCAATATCTCACCGATTCCTTCGACAGGCTTGTATCCCCTTGGAATGTAGTCTGTGTTGAGGGCCTGGAACATCTTGCACAGGCACAGGGAGTACTGGCCTGATCCCATTATCCCCATTGGAGGGCCTTCAACGACAATGTCGGCACCGACAGAAACTGCTATTTCGGCTCGAACTTCCCTTGGCAGTATATATGGTATGCCCCTTCCGCTTCGCTCAAAGAGTCCCGGCACCACAGCCACGAACAATGAGTCAGGAAACATGTCCTTGGCAGTTTTCATGCAATGAAAATGGCCATTGTGCAAAGGATTGTACTCTGTGAAATCGGCCACCAGGAGATTATCAGATGATGAGGATGAAACTTCGCGGTCACTATTCAAATCATCATAAAACAAATCCATATCTCTTTTAAGAATATCGGAAACTTTAAACATGATTAAGAATATGTTTTCAAGTTAAAAAAAACTTATGATTTAAAAATATGAAACAACAAATAATCAATCAAGTACAAATAGGAGATTAATCATGGATTTAGTTTTGAAAAACTGCAAGCTGATAGGTGAAATCGGAGACTACCACATTAAGGTTGATGACGGGAAAATAGCTGACATTTCAAAAAGCCCACTCAAGGCCGATGAGGTCATTGACATCAAAGGCAATTACGTGCTTCCAGGCTTCATCGACCCCCACATCCATTTCAGAGATCCGGGACTGACCCAAAAGGAAGACTTCAGGACAGGCAGCGAAGCGGCCGCCAACGGCGGTTTCACAACAGTCATCGACATGCCCAACACCCTTCCGAAAACAAACACCTACAATGCGCTGAAAGAGAAAATCGAAATCGCAAGGAAAAAGTCCATCGTCAACTTTGAGCTTCAGGTGGGACATAACGAACTTGATGAAATGGAGAGGATGATGGAGCTGAACCCGATTTCAGTCAAGGTGTTCATGGATTTGGAAAGCGATGAAAGTTTAGAGAAAATATTCCATGACCTATCCGTTTTAAAGGAAACCACCAACTATAACGGACTTGTTGCAACACATTGTGAGAAAAAATCAATCGTTGAAGCTGAAACCACCAGGTTAAAGGAAAAGGATGAAAATCCCGCAATTGACTATACCTATGCCCGACCAAGCGAGTCTGAAGATGAATCCGTAAGCCAAGCCATAGAGCTTGCAAGGGCCAATGACTTGCGATTGCATATCTGCCATTTAAGCTCAAGGAAATCATTAAGTATGGTGAAAAGTGCAAGTAAAAGCATGCCTGTAAGCTGGGAATTTACACCACACCATTTGCTTCTTGACAATTCAGCATACAATATATATGACACATTCATAAAAACAAATCCTCCGCTAAGACCAAAAGATGAAAGTGTGACAGTGAGCGACCTGGATGAAACATCAATCATCGGAACCGACCATGCTCCCCACACGCTCGAGGATAAAACCAAGGACACATGGGCCTCATCACCGGGAATACCAAACCTAGAAACCGTGGTGCCATTACTTTTAACCGAAGTAAACAATGGAAACATCGATTTGAGGATAATACCGAAGATCCTAAGCCAAAACGCAGCAAGAGTATACGGACTTGAAAACAAGGGAGAAATAGCAATAGGCAAGGATGCAGACTTCACAGTCATAGACATGAAGAGAACCGGAAAATTCAACATTGAAGAATTCAAGACAAAAGCAGAATACTCCCCATTCGACGGTTGGGAATATCAGGGAACACCCGTAATGACAATAGTCAACGGAAAAGTAGTAATGAATAAAATATAACTAGTTTTTAAAAAAAATAAGAAATAAATAGGTGTGTGTTTCCACCTATTTATAGCATAAAGCGTCTTCAGGACATGCTTCCATACATTGACCACATAAAGTACAGAATCCTGCAATTGGTAATTTAGGATTTTCTGACTTGTGGAGCATATCGTATGGACATGCTTCGATACAGTCACCACATTCGTCACATTTAGATGGGTTGAATTCGATTCTGTCTCTAGTTACGGTTTCACCGTCGATTTCTAATTCAATAGAACCAACGTTTAAAGCGTCATTAGAACATACTGAAGCACAAGCTCCACATCTAATACAACTAGTGAATGATGGATCTCCACCAACTTCTTCTAAAGCAGGGCATAGCATACCGGTTTTGGTAACTACACGAATTGCTTCAGTAGGACATTTGTTAGCACATGCACCGATGAAATCACATTTTTCAACGTCTCTGCCGATACCTTCAGCATCAACAGGTGAACCTTCACCCCATTCGACATTAATGTCTAATGCGTCAACAGGACAAAGTTTTACACATAATCCACATGCAGCACAAACGCTAGGAATTGCAACGGTTAAACTTGCACTGTTAGCAGCAATGAAGTCTCCAGGACATGCTTCTACACAAGTGTTACAACCGATACATTTAGCTGAATCGAAAGTGAATGATTCAATTTCTTTAGTACGCTTGACAGGTACTTTTTCAGAAATGTAAATTGCATTCCAAGGACAAGTTTGTGAACATAATCCACATCTAATACAGTCATCGTTGACGGTAATAGGGCTTCCAACTTCTTCAAGAGTGATTGCGTTTACAGGACAAGGATCTACACAGGTTCCACATCCAACACAGTCTTTGATGTATACAGGGCCTTTTCCTTTGAGGTCGAGCTCATATTCTTTAGGTTCGCATACACCAGGAATTCCAATTACGTCTACTGGGCAAATGTCAACACATTTTTGACACATTACACAGAAACCTTCAACTTCTTTTAATTTAGCACCAGTGACTTCGATAGTTTCTTGTGGGCAAACTTCAGCACATTTACCGCAGGAGTCACATAAGATTGAGTTGAATACTAATCTTGCTTGTTCAATACCTTCAGCAATTTCGTACATTTCAACTTTTAATGCTCCGTTAGGACAGGCATCTGCACATTTTGGTTCTCCGCCACAAGTGTCACAGTGAATGATAGTGCTAGGTGTTACATCAATAGCTGAGGTTGGGCATGCACCTTCACATGCACCACATTTGATACAGCCATCTTCGTTAAATACAATCATCTATAAAAACCCCCTTAAACTTAGAATTTTTTAATGAGGTTTCCTTCACTGTCTACAATATCTACTTCAGCTAATCTCATTTGACTATCCATTGAGTGGGTAGCACAAGATAAACATGGGTCGTAAGCTCTGATAACCATTTCCATTAAGTTGAAGATACTATCATCTACTTCTACACCAGGTTTGATGTAATCTTTAGCAACTTGGTGAATACCCATTTCCATAGCTGGGTTGTTTTGGATTGTAGCTACAACAATGTTTGCGTAATTACATAATCCGTTATCATCAGATTCATAGTGGTGGATTAAAGTACCACGAGGAGCTTCAACAATACCTACACCTTTACCTTCGGTTCTTTCTAATTCATCAGGGAATTTTTTACCGGATAAATCTTCTTCTAATGCTGCAGCAGCACATTCAGCGGATGCTAATAATTCAATGAGTCTAGCATAGTTGAATAATAATGGTGCTTGAGCATATCCGAAAGCGTCACGGAAAGCTTTGAGTGCTTCTTGTGCGAGAGGTGCTTCTTTAGGCATTTGGTCACAGACATTGATCCTGGATAATGGTGCTACTCTGTAGATACCTTCTGGGTATCCCATTTCTTTAATGTATGGGAATTTTAACCAGGAGTAAGGTTTTACGTGTTCAGCAACATAGTCAGTGTATTCTTCGTTTCTGTATTCGAACATGTCACTGCCGTCTTTGTCTCTGAATCTGATGTTACCGTTATATACATCCCAGGTTCCGTCAGGTTTTACAGTACCACAGTGTCTGGTGTCACCGAAGTTTCCTAATGAAGAGATTAAGTCAATGTTTTCTTCAAATACTGGAATAGCTAAGTCTAAAGTAGCTTGTGCTAATTCAACGTTTTGTTTAGCTCTTTCGAGTAAATCTTTTTGAGTGTCAGCGTCTAATTCGGTTGAGATACCACCAGGAGTGGATGAGGTAGGGTGAATAGGACGACCGCCTATTTTTCTAACCATTTCTAAACCGTTTCTTCTGATGTTAATAGCTTGAAGTGCGACTTCAGGCATGTCTTTAATAATTTGGAAAACGTTTCTGGTTTTTCTGGTTCCGTTAGGAATGATTAAGTCTGGTGCAGCTAAGAAGTAGAAGTGAAGAGCGTGGGAGTGCATGTATGATCCCCAGTTCATGATTTCTCTCATTCTGTATGCAGCAGGTAAGATTTCGTAATCGTCGAATCCGAAGATTTGGTCAACTGCTTTAGCAGCTGCTAAGTGGTGTTGTACGTCACAAATACCACAAATCCTTGGTACGATTCTTGCTAATTCTTCAACAGGACGACCAGTTAAGAATTTTTCGAAACCTCTGAATTCCATAACGTGTAATCTTGTTTCTTCTACGTTTCCAGCATCGTCGAGATGCACAGTAATTTTTGCGTGTCCTTCAATACGAGTGACAGGCTCCATAGTAAGTTTAACCATTTTATTCTCCTCCTTTCTGCATTTTCATTGGCACTAAAGCAGCAGGTAATGTGTAAGTATAGAAAGTACCTACAATATCATCTAACTGATCAGCAACAGTTTCTGGATCAACGGTTTTATCTTCTTGTACACCGTAGTCAGATGCAATCGCACTGATCATTTTTGCTCCTTGGTCTAATACTTTAGCGGTAGGACCGTAACATCCTCTACATTGGATACCAATGGAAGGACATTCTGCACCACATAATGATACGGTTGCAGGACCCATACATACTAATCCTTGAGTAATTAAACATAAATCAGGTTCAGGTGCACCTAATTCAAATTGTCTTTTAATGAAGTCCATAGCTAAACCTGCAGGTGGTTTTTCTCTTGGACATACTTCACATAAGTTAGTTGAAGGTAATTCGATTGTTTCTCCTCTTAATAATGTTAAGATAGCTTCTGCTACAACATCGGAACGAGGTGGGCAACCTGGAATCATTAAGTCAATATCCATACATTCGCTTAAAGGTCTTACTCTGCTTTCGAGATGAGGTACATCTTCGTGAGGAATAATTCCTTCAGGATTTACGGTAGATACAGAGTTAATGTATGCTTCTTCTTCTAATTCTTCAACGGTCCATAAGTTACCGAGTCCTGGAATACCTCCGTAACAGGAGCAGGTACCGTAACAAATAACCATTTTAGATTTTTCGTTTAGCATTTCAGCTAATTCTCTGTTTTCGTCGTTTCTGATTCCGCCTTCTACGATAATAATATCTAACTCAGGTACTTCGTCGTATTTAGTATCCATGAGCACAGGGGAAAATTCGAAATCCGCAAATTCCATAACATCAATTAAGGATTCGTGGAAATCCGCAATGGATAAGTGGCAACCGGAACATCCGCCGAACCACATAGTTCCTATTTTAACTTTATCTGCCATATTCATTCCTCCAATCTATTTTTCAGCATCTAATTGTTGTTTTAATGGAGCTGGACCTAATTCTTTGATTCTGTTAACCATCATTTTAACAGATTCAGAGAATTTTTCACCTTCGGATGCGGAAATCCAATCGTGGTGAACTCTTTCTTTTCCAATTCCCATATCTTCAACTAATTTATAAATTAATCTCATTCTACGATCTAATTTGTAGTTACCGGCATCATAGTGGCAGTCACCCATGTGACATCCAGCTACAAATACACCGTCAGCACCTTCTTTAAATGCTTTTAAAACAAATTGTGGGTCAATTCTTCCAGAACACATTACACGAATAACTCTAATATTCGGTGGGTATTGCATACGTGCAGTACCTGCTGTGTCTGCTCCTCCATAGGAACACCAGTTGCAACAAAACATTACAATTTTTACATCATCAGCCATAGAGTTTCTCCTCCTCTATAAATATTTTTTTCGTGTTTTGAAAAACTTTTGTCTTTCAAAAACCCAATTTTAAACTTTTTTAAAAAATTTTAAAATCTTTTTTTTAAGGAATACCAGTTTAGGCATACCTTAAAACACAATTTTATGTACATAATGAGCTAGCTCAGCATTACATTAAGTACTGATTAATATATATCATTAATAATTAATATAAAGGTTACTTAGAAAAATAAGCCAAAAAGTTTATATACTATGAAACAAATTTTGAAAAAAAAGAAAATTAAAGGGAAACTACATTCCCTCAACACTCATATCAATCATATTTTGAGTTTGCTCAGCCAATTCATCAGGAAGGCCAGTAATATCCATGTTTAAAAATCCTCTAACAATCATGGACTCAGCATCCTCTTCTGTAATACCACGGGAAGTCAAGTAGTTAATCTCATCTTCAGAGATTTTACCGACAGCCGCCTCGTGAGACATTTCAAGATTGGCGGAACTAGCCTCTAATTCAGGAACAGCATAAATAAAACTGTTATCATCCAAAACAAGACCATGACATTCCAAATGGCCTTTAACCTCCGGAACAGTACCGGCCAAGTGACCTCTTGAATAGATCTTGGACTCATCCTGTGAAACTGCCCTGGAAATGACTTCTCCACGAGCTCCCTTAGCATTCAGCAACACTCTTGATCCAACATCAATGATTGAATCCTTCTTACCGCCCTGAATACTTTGGAAAATGGCCCTTGAGTTTTCGCCGTCACAGTAAGCAGTAGGATATGACTGCAAAGTGCTTACGGGACTGGTTAAAATATAATTGTTAATGTAAGTGGAATTATCCATCAGCTTCACACCAGTCCTTGGACGAACCTCAACCTGCTCAGCCCAATTGTGAACCATGGTGAAAGTGATTTTAGCACCTGGCTTCAAATACATTTCAGACACGCCGACATGCATTGCGGATGAGATGTCGTCACCAGTAGCGCAACCGGTAATCAAGTGCAATTCAGAGTTTTCCTCAGCGATGATTACATTGTGAGCGGTTTGCATGATTCCTTCCTCGCCGATGAACATGCAAGCCTGAACAGGCATCACTTCGCGAGTGCCCGGAAGGGACCTTACAAAGTAACCGCTGTTGATTCCATCCTTCTGTTCACGCAAAGCGGTTTTGGCAGTGTACTTGTCAGCGTCAGGCTTAACAACATTCCAAATGTAGTCTTCCAGCCATTTGTACTTGTCCAATGCAACGCCAATGTTCATTACCTCAACTGAATTGGACATTGCATTGTTGGTGAAAATATTACTCTGGTCCACCTGCAGGAATGATCCGGAACGGTTTTTCTCATCGGTATCCACACCGACCTTAAGCAGGTCCTTTTTGGTTTGCCTGTTCAAGTCATCCAAATCATCAATCATGTCTATAGCATTAAGAGTTTCATCTGTGAAATTTTCAATGGTTACATCTGCACCGATAGGTGCTTTCTTATCTTTTGCCCTTTCAGCATCCTCATAAACATTGCGCACACTCAACACATCCATTAAAACCGTTTTTTCTAATATCTTCAAGAATTTCAGTAGGATTTCCAGAACAGGAAATCACTCCGTCGATTAAAACATGAGCCTTGTCGGCACTCACGAAGTTTAAGATATAACCCAAGTGAGTAATCAAAAGGCCGCTTCTCTTACGTGAACCTTGCGGCTTGTCCTTATCAAGCAGGGTTCCGATTTCAGAAGCGATCAATTCAACATTCTCAATGTCCACACCGGAATCCGGCTCGTCGAACATTGTGAAATCAGGCATTTGAGCAAGCAACTGTAAAATTTCGGAACGTTTAACTTCCCCGCCTGAAAAACCGTAGTTGACATCCCTGTCGAGGAACTCGTCACTGAACTTGAGCTGGTCAGCCAATTCCTTCATCCTTGGATTTAAATCCTCATCCATGTCCTGATGGGATTCGATTTTAAGCAAGTCCCTTACGGAAACTCCCCTGATTGATGGAGGAGTTTGGAAACTTACGCCTATTCCTAACTGAACTCTTTCAGCAGTTGTTAATTCTGTAATATCTTGACCTTTGAATTTGATAGAACCTTGAACTACTTTGTATTGTGGAAAACCTAAAATAGTTAAAAATAAGGTACTCTTACCAGCACCGTTAGGTCCTAAAAGAACATGAGTTTCTCCTTCGCCAATGGAAAGGTTAATGTTCTTTAAAACTTTTTTTCCGGCTACTTCAACAGCCAAATTTTCTATTTCAAGCAACATATAATCACCTTTTTATGAATAAATATGAATTTGTTATACTAATATAAGTTTAATTTTATCAATATAAATAGTTAACACTATATATAAAAAATTTAAGTTTAATTAAAAAAAAATATAAAAAAAGAGCATAACTGAAATTATTCAGTTACGATAATGAATTCGCCGACTTTCTCGACTTTAGCGAAAGGAACCAACAACAAGTCACCATTTCTTTTAGCGCCTTTCACGTGAATATTACGATCGCTTTCTATCCTAATAGCAATATCAACAATTTTACCGGTCTTTTCATTAATGATCAATTCATCCAATACCCCAAGGATACGCGCATTGTTGGTAGCTACTTGATAGTTTTTGATTTCACTCCATAATTTTTCTTCTCTTTTAGGAATTTGTTTATTATCCATTAAATCACCAATAAAAATAATTTAGTTATATATATTTATAATACCTCATTATATTTAAATATAATATTCATAATATAATTTTTCCGCAATTTCACTGTCAGGAATGGTATTAATATTCAATGCCAACTCAACCTTATCCAGAACCAGCTGGTTTTCATCCTGAATGATGTTTTCACTTCTGAGAATGTTCAAGCCGGAAGGCACCTTGCCCTCATACTCATATGAGTAATCCAATCCCAAATCCTCAAAAACCTCAACAGGAACCACTACGGACAATGCGTCCTTGTCCGAATCCAAATAATATTCAATGACATCATCTATAGTTTCAGATGAGATGAACGGCAAATCGGCATTGATAAAAATCAGAATGTCTTTTTTAGATTTCCTCTCAAAATAATCTAGGATAAATGACAGGTCCTTGAGATAATCGTCACCTGAAGTGTCAAGTATCCTGAACCCACCCTCCAGTGACTTAAGGTATTCGGTTGTTTCGCAGGTGTTCGGACTCACCGCAATAATTATTTCATCGACCAATCTAGATGAATTCAAATTGTCAATCACAAATTTAATCAATGGCTTATCATGTAATTTGAAAAGAGGTTTTTCGCAAGGAACCTTGAGCCTGGTTCCCCTACCTCCTGCCATCAAGATAGCATAAATCATGACAAACCACTCATGAACTTAAGCGAACTTGCCGCCTGCCATCTTCATACGATCCTTAAGGATGCATCTGCCACCCTGCTTACCACCAATAGGAACCTTAGGAGTACCCATTGAATTCATACAACGAGCCATGATAGCAGAACCTAAAGCAAGACCATCCTCAACAAAGACAACATTCTCGAACTTGTCCTGAACAGCCTCCAAGATAAGCTCAGGCTTGCGGCCGGTGATTCCAGCCCTGCCGGTAATTCCTAAAGCGGAACCTGGAACAATGACGTTTTCAGCAAAGGCAACATCCAAAACACGCTTAACGATATTGGTACTTACATAATCAAGAGTGGACAGCAATGTTGGAAGACCATCCGCATCATAGAACTGAGCACCCAATTCCATGAGTTCAGGAAGCTTGTCACCATTGAAACCGACATCACAACCAATCAGGGTGGTTCCCGCATTAGCGGCAGCTTCAGGATTGACCGGAACGGTACCGAACCTGTCAACATCCATAGGAACCTTAGTAATGTTGATCAGCTTATGAGCCTCAAGAGCATTGGCTTCAGCCTTTTTCTTATCAGCCTTTTTGATGGCCTTTTCATCATATAAATCCAATGCCGCACCGTTTTTCTTATCAATCTTACCGGAACCACGAGCAAGAGAGTCGCTGACTACCCCTGCCAAACCTAAAAAGTTACCGACAGTATTGGCGTAAGGCTCATTGTCATTAACAATACGTCCAGCCAGTGTGGAACCGAAATCCAGTGATACACAAGGGTTTCTGTAATCAACGTCAGTCCATTTGGCACCTAACTTAATACCTGCTGTAACAAGTTCCCCTTCCATTTCATTCGCAACGGTTTCCTTACCTTCAGGAGGAACTACACTAACAACAGCACCGTCAAACATGATATTTTCCAAAAGAGAATGTCTTTGCAATCTTTCAGGAAGCTGGGAAATACTCATTGCAGGAGACATTTTCCTAGGAGGAATATCAGCTTCAAGACAACCGTCAGCAAGAGCAATGATCAATTGGCCAGCCTCTTCAGCGGTGGCGAAACCTGCAGTTACACCAGTTGACCTAACAACAAAATCCAAATCCTCATCCTTGTCAACCTGGCATTTCCTAAGTGACTCCAATACAGTATCCCTAATCAGTTCGGTTACAGCCTCCTTGGAAAGCTCAATACCCCAAACAGTCTTACCGAAAACCTCCTCATTAGGCTTAGGCGGACGGATATCACGAGTCATCTTAACTGTTTTGTTCAATAAATAGGATTCGCTTGTGTTCAAGTTGGTAGCCATCACAATGGATTTAGTGGTGGTGTTACCCAATTCAACAGAAGCAGTTACATAAAAAGTGTCTGGCTTTTGAACAGCACCAGGACTTGCAGGACCAGCCCTTTGAGCTCTTAAAGTTGCTAAATTGCCTTCTTTAGAATGAGCGATAATAGGCTTAGGACCTTTCTTGAAAATTTTACTTAAAAAAGACATTATCTTAACCTCTCCAATATATAAAGTTAAATAATAATCTCTTTTTAAAATAATATAAATTTTATTAAAAAATTCTTGAAAAAAAGCAGTGAAAAAAATTTAAAAAAAAAGATTAGATGAAATTAATCATCTAATCGGGACCCTTCTTGTTTATAATAATTTGTTAATTGGGTGGTCTTCTACAGGTTCGGTACCGATATCTTTTG
>JAUNXD010000184.1:1770-3554 GCA_030539985.1 Methanobrevibacter sp. | reverse complement strand
ACTTACGCAAAATTAATTAAAACATATGTTGAATTAGAACAATATGGTGATGCTGAACGGATTTGCAAACAGGCGATAGAAGTATATAAACCATTAAACAGTACAAAAGTTAGCCAATATCGTCAAAAATTATTGAAAATACATGATTTAAAGGTAAAATATATGAGGAGTTAGAAATGAGTAAAAAATTAACAGTGACAAAATCTAATAAAAAACTTAATGACTATGAAAAAGATTTTGAAATAAGTGAACTAGAAAAGTGCGATGCATTATTTATTACTGAAGAATACAATAAATACAATTCTCATCTTCAAATTAAAAATGTATTTTTAAAGTATTTAGAAGAAACTAATGAAAAAGTTAATATAATTGAGTATAAAAAGAATATTGATTCATTTTTACTACCAAACACAGAATTTTGGAATATTGCAGAATTTATTATCAGAGAAATTGCATTGCCTGTCATGATAGGATTATTAGTTAATTTCATATCCTCAAAAATGAAAGATACTGACAATATCCAATTTAGTGCAATTATTGAAAGAAAAGATAATGAAAATATAAATATTCAATATAATGGAAATGTAGAAGATTTTAAAACTATACTTAATGAAACAGATAATTTTAATGAAATATTAAAAGATAATAAATAGTTTAAGATGAAAATTATATTAACGCATCACTTATACTTCATTGATTTGATTTTAGTGCCCTATCCTCACAAAATATTTAAAGAATCGAATCATTTGAAAAAATGAAATTATTTGAAATCTACTACACTTTAATCCACATACCTATGACAAGCCACTATCCAACATGTAATCGAATAAACATTCCCCTAGGACTTCCGAGCATCGCCCTAGACATTAAAGATTCCTTGAGGATTATTTCGACAAGGATTACAAACTTGAATACAGGCTTCAAAAGACCAAAAGGACAGTGAACTTAAACAAATCAAAAAAAATCACAGACCACGCAAACACCTGCAACATCCAGCAAAAGAAGAGAACTACTTGGATGATGCAATAAGATGAGGCAGAAGACATATCGGTGATGAGCCGTTCGCAGTCCTTTTGGGCGATTCCATTGCTAGTGCCGACACCTTGCACCAAGCAGCTGATTGATGTTTACAGCACCTACAATGCTTCAGCGATTTTCACTCGAGGAGGTTCCCATCGATAAGGTGGAGAGGTACGAAATCACAATTAGAGAAAACTGACGAGAATGTCTACAAGATTAATGAATTAGTGGAAAAGCCTCCAAGGGAGAAGGCTCCGTCAAGCCTTGCAATAATGGGAAGATATGTTCTAACCCCGGATATTTTGATAAGATCGATGAAACAGAACGTGAGTGGGCGGTGAGATTCAGCTGACCGATGCGCTTCAAAAGCTTGATTCAATTTACGGGGTTGCATTTGAAGGCAGGACATATGACATTAGTAACCGGCTTGAATGGCTTAAGACCTCAATTGAGTTTGCACGGATGGTGATGAGTTCAGGGATTATTTGGTCAGTTACATGAAAAGCTACATTTAGATATGAAAAAGACATAACAATTCTTGAAGGTAAAGTTTATTAAACAAGTGGATGATATGGATACTTCACTTAAAATTGATGTGAATTTTAAGATTATGAAGTATTTCAATTATTTCATTGAAACCCTGCAATGTAAAGGATGAAATTTCACAATTCTTTCATTGATGAAAAATTTCATAAACATAACTTAATTCCATATGACAATCATTCCTTAAAATCTTGATAAAAAGGATATTGCTCCATTTTAAA
>JAUNXD010000184.1:0-1760 GCA_030539985.1 Methanobrevibacter sp. | reverse complement strand
TCACCCTCAACATGCAATGTTGAAGATTTTAATTTAACAACATCATCCCCCGTCAAAACATGCCACTTATCCATTAATTTTTTAATTTTGTCAAAAATCAGCGATTGCCTAAAACCCTAAAAAAAGTGAAGTGAACACAACGACAATACCAACATAAATAGTCAAATAAACACTTATCAAAACTTAAAACTTCCTTAAACTTATGCGAACTATAAATTTAATAAAATAATTCCCCTACTCAAAAGAAAATATTCAAGCCTATATGAAAAAATAAATTACCAACAAAAATCAAATACAAACAACATAATATAATTTAAAACGAATTTCAAAATCATAGGGGGCAATCATTAAATGTATGAAATTAATCAAGAAATGATTACAAAAACACGAAAATTAATCAACGATAATTTTGCACAAGTTGACTCAGAAAAAGACCGATTTCATCAAGAAAACAATAGAAATCATTTAGGAGAAGAGTTTGAAAAGTACAGTATTAGAAATGAATTTAGCAGAGACTCTGACAGAATCATATACTCAAAAGCATTCCGTCGTTTAGAACACAAAGCACAGGTTTACTCAAACAAAAGAGGAGATCATTACCGAACCCGATTAACACACACCTTAGAGGTTACCCAAATCGCAAGAAGTATTTCAAGAAACCTTGGCTTAAATGAACAGCTAGCAGAAGCAATTGCATTAGGCCACGACATCGGACATACTCCTTTTGGCCATGCCGGTGAAGCAGTATTAGATGACATAATGCGTGGAAAAGATGATTTGGGAGGCAAACTGGAATTTAATATTGATTATGGAGGATTCAAACACAATTTTAATTGCCTCAAGATTTTGGAAATCGTTGAGAAAAGGGAAAAAAGGATTGGTCTGAACTTGACTTGGCAAACCCTAGATGGTATTTTAAAACACACAAAAGTGATTAAAGGAGACAAAAAATGGAATTTAAGCAGATTCGTTAGGGATATTTCCAAATATGAAAACATTATCAAATATGATTATTTTGATAATGAAAGTAAACCCACTTATGAGCATCCTTTAACATTAGAAGGTCAAGTTGTAGCCATTTCAGATGAAATTGCACAAAGAGAACATGATTTGGATGATAGTTTAAGAGATGGGGACTTATTTAGATTTGAAGATATGTTTAATGAAATCATAAAAATCATAGATGAAATATCCAAAGGAATATCTATAAAAAACCCCGGATACAATTTATTTTGTTCATTTAATGAAAAAATACACAAGTTATATAATATTGAAAACCATAAAAAATGGAAAGAATTAACTAGCATCATTATTTCATATTTCATTATTGATGTGACAGAAAATACAATTAGAAAAATTAATGAATATGAAACTTTTGACCATATAGTTAATTTAGATGAAAAAAATGGTAGATATATAAAAGAAAAGATTATAGATTTCTCAGAAACTGGAGAAAAAGTAAATGAAAAAATTGATGAATTCATTAAGCATAGAATTATTTATTCATTTAATGTTAGTAGATTTGATGGCAAAGGAAAATTCATATTAAGACAATTATTTAAAGCATATTATGAAAATCCAAGGCAAATGCCTAAAAAACAATTAATCATATTAATAAAAAAGATAGAACAGGTAATTATAAAATATCCTCAATTAAAAGAAAAATTTGACGATTATGATGTGACATTTGAAGAGGATTTTACAATAGATGAAACAAATGTTGATATCAGTGATTTGGATCCTTTGCTCGATATTTTAAA
>JAUNXD010000183.1:356-3567 GCA_030539985.1 Methanobrevibacter sp. | reverse complement strand
TAGCTTTAATGACCAACTTTTTAGCGGATTTTTTAACCTTGACTTTTGCGAGCTTTAAAACCTGTTTGACTTTCACAGTGTTTTTGATAGTCTGGCCGGCATATGTTGCAGTTAAAGTGTAAGTGCCTGGTTTAACGGTATTTGCTATTTTCAATATTGCATAACCATTGCTGTTTGTTTTAACTTTATATGTCGCTTTATTTAATTTGATGGTTACGATTTTGTTTGCACCAACAGGATTTCCATTATCGCCGTATACACGTACTTTAAAGCTTGATCCGTCAGCATAGTACATGTTCACATTGGAATTGTTGCTGAATCTTGGAACAACTTCTATTGTTGTAATACTTTCCTCTTCTGTTTCAGGATTTTTCAAGATTAAAGTGTGGTTTCCAATACTTAAATTAAATAAATTTAGGCAAAGTGTTCCATCAATTTCCTCAATGGTTGCTGTGAAATTTTTACCATCCAATATGATTGGTATGTCACTGCCGAATAATTCGATGCCGTCTTCGTCATAAAATACAGCATAAATAGTTAATGGAGCTTTATATCCGATTTTAATACGGTCAATAACTTCGATGGTATTCAGTATCTCGAATCCTTCAATATAGTCTCCATAGTCAATGCTGTATGATCCTGGCTCCAATGTAATGTTGAATGAGGCCTTGTTATCTTGAACAATGGCACTGCCTAATGTTTTACCATCTGTTACATTCACAATACTGATAGTTTTTCCATTAGCATTTGAAATAATGGTTATATTGTTGTTTTTATAATATTGGGAGTTGTTTACACCAGGATTCTCATTTTTAATGGTGTATGCTTTAATACATGCGGTTTTGAAGAATTTTTCTATATCCTCTATGGTTCCATCTGTATAATATGCCATGGAATTTCCTGGTTCAAAGTGAATTCTGGTATCTTCAAGCAATGGCAGATTCTTGGCTTGGAATTCGACTGAAAATTTATGCCCTCCATTGACTGCAATTTTTTTGCTTAATTTGATTGTTTCAAATCCAGAGTGGGTTGCAATTCCATCTTGGGAATATACTTCAGAATTGTCCACATATATTTTTAGAGTATATTTGTCTCCTGCATTTGCAAAGTATGTTCCAACTGCAGTTATAAATTCGTTGGTTTTTGCAGTATATGTGTTGACAAATCTGATAGTTTCTCCTTTATCATTGAAGAAACCTGAGAATCCAATGTCATATTGATATACTGTAGTGTAGTTTTCAATATTGTTGATTATATAACCTACACTGACAGATGTCTTGGCAAATGTGGTGTCATAGTATGATACGTAGAAGTATCCGTCTTCACCCCAGCCTGTTCCCCAGCTGTTTTTACATATCCAAGCACCGTCACCAGGAGGAGTTATCTTGAAATTATCTTTTGAATAATTATCGTCCCATCCAACTAATGTTACAAAGTGATTTCCATATCCTTGGCCGTTATAGTATTGTGCGTGGGTATCTGGATTGTAATAATCATTGTTTGCTGAGGCGCCATAAAGGTGAACGGTTAATCCGCCATATTTCACTAATGCATCCTTTAATTTATCATTATCCAATGCAGAATTACGTTGTGGTATTATAATTGCATCTTGAATGTGATATGATTCGTATGGAACAAATGATGCAATGCTTACCTTACCTAGTTCGTCATAATTGTCATATTCTGTTGAAAGAACACTTAGCCAACTTAAGAAAAGACCCATTCCAGAAACTGCAAATCCTCCTTCGTTTATAAATCCTGTACCAAATTCACTATAACGTGTTGCAGCACCTTGAATGTTGTTTTCAGACAAGTCAAGCAATATTCCAGTTGCTTTTAAGAATGCAGATTCAAGAGCTCCTGTAGCACCAAATGCCCAGCAAGCACCATTGTTTCCCTGGTCTTTTACGACGCCTGCCAAGCTTATATTGGAACCGTTTACCTTGTAATCGCGCAAGTCAAATCTGGAATCACTTTTACTTGCATTATTGACAATGTCTTGAACCAATGTGATTTGCTTTCCTTCATAATCTACTATGGTATTGTAAGCTACTTGATTCAACAGTGTTTTTCCACCATTTAAATTGTTATTGACAAATGAGCAACCTTTTCTTTCAAAGAAGCTTGCAACTGCTTCCTTATCTCCATTTGTAAAATCACAATTCTTTATGTTGTACTGGCTGTCATGCAGATAAATCGCATCACCATAAGTGCCAGCATAGTTATTATTGAATTCATTTGTTGTTATAATACAATTGCTGTCATCAATGTACAATGCACCACCATAATTCTGTGTAGCATTGTTTTTATTGAATTTGGAGTTGCTGATTAAAGTGGTTGTGTTTGACAGATATGCTGCTCCTCCCATATATTCTGCAATATTATTTGTAAAATTGGTCTTAGCAATGTTTAACTTTCCACCTAACTGCAGATAAGCGCCTCCAAAATTGGAAGAACAATTTTCAAATAATGAATTTGATATTGTTGATGTTTTGTTTGAATTAGCAGTGCCTCCATTAGCATCCACATAAACTGCGCCAGCATTTTTAGCTGATGTGACGTTGATGAAACTGCAGCCGTCGATTGTTAATGAATTGGTTGTCTTAGCTCCAATGGCTCCAGCGGTAGCATTGGCATGTAAATTAATGAATTGGGAATTCAAAACAGTTAATGCGCTTTTTACTTCGCTTTCTTCGCTATAGATTGCAGTTGCATATCTTGAAGTCATGTTGGCAAAAAGGGTATTATTGACAGTCATCAATGAATCCTGGCCATAAATTAGGCCCCAATGGATCTTGTCGCTGGAGAATGTTGAGTTGTTGATGTCCACTATGCTTTTATATGCATAAATTGATGCTCCATTTTTAGCATAATTGTTTGTGAAGTTGTCATGGCTGCTGTAGTAATTACTTTGACTGGCATATATTGCTGCTCCTTCTCCAGGGTCATGGTTGTTTTCAAAGGTTACATTATTTGTACGCAATTCACAATCGTTAATGATAATTGAGGACGCATTTGCATTACGAATTACTAAATTATTAATGATTACAGTGCCGTGATTAAATTTAAAAGCACTTGCTTGATTGTCTGCATCAATTACATGGTTATTTCCATTAATTGTGAATGTTCCATCCTTATCAATATTCAATTCTTTTCCAATTTTTATGTTTTTATCAGTATTGTTGTTAAATTTATAATCTGATTCAATATC
>JAUNXD010000183.1:0-346 GCA_030539985.1 Methanobrevibacter sp. | reverse complement strand
TCCCGCGGTGGACAAGGTGCCTTCATTCTGATAGACTTTCCCCAATGGCTTTTCCTAAATCACTAAAAGATTTTGGTGAATCAGATATTACATCAGAATCACTGATTTCTAAACTGGCATCAGTCTGATTAATATCTTCTGCACTAACTGCACTGATACCAACTATCATAAATATCAATGCGGTTATTACTAATATTTTTCTATTCAAAACTTTTTCCTCCTATTCTTAACAATAAGAATATATTGTTAATTGTTTTTATAATTATGTACAATCTATAAGAATTGTATTTTTTTAAGTTTTTATAATTTTGTCTGGTAAGTATGTGTTTTTTTAGATTTTTATAAT
>JAUNXD010000182.1 GCA_030539985.1 Methanobrevibacter sp. | reverse complement strand
AATGATTTGGCGATAAGCTCCGGAAAACCTGAAGTTCATGAAAAAATCATTGAAGTGGAACCTGATATGTCTCAAATCGGACCTACATTCAAAGGTGATGCAGGTAAAATCATTGGCTATCTTAAATCAACAGATATCGATGAAATAGGCTCTGTTTTAGAGGAAAATCATGAACTTGCAATCGGAGATATTGTAGTTCCGGAAGATATGCTGAATATCAAAAAGGAGATTGTCGGAGCATCCGGTAAGAAAGTGGATATCCTTCAGTCCGAAAACTTAGACATGATTGTTGAAGTAATTAGATAATTACTTCTATAATTTCTTTTTTTTTTAAAAATAATGATAATTAACAACAAATGTTGTTAAATATCATAAATGTTTACTGCATTCATTTTTACTTCATTTTTCTTTTTGTCATAGCCCTCTTCAAGATAGAATGAAACCTTGATTCCTTCACGGTATTTGTTAGGATCTCCCTTGAATTCAAATCCGTTAAAGAAGAAGTCTTCACCGTCGTCACGTTTGATGAATCCGGATTTTCCATGAGGCATTATTCTTTTTATCTTTCCATAGTTAGGCTGCTGGGTTTTGAATTTCAAATCCTTCCAATAGCCTTTAAGCTCATTTTCGATTTTCCAGTACTCCATGTTTTCAGTATCCAAACCAGCATTTAAAATTTCCTCTTCCAACTCCTCATCAATGTTCCATTCATTATGCAATCTTATGGAATAAATCAAATATGAGTGTTTGAGTGCAATTTCGGGCTCGTCATCTTCAAGCAGGTCTTCAAGAAGTGAATACAGTTTGATTTTTTTGTCACTGTCACCACGGCTCAATGCCGCTGAGACAGCATATTCGAGGGACTTGTCCGGTTCACCTTTAAAGAAGTAGTTTTCAGCAATTTCCCATTGGACAAACCAATCTTTCTTGGTTTTATAAACGTCTTTTAGGTATTCTATTGCTTCATCATATTCTCCAAGTTCCCTGAGGGATCTTGCAATTCTCCATTTAAACCAGATGTCACTATTATTTGTAAATGAGGTCAATTCTTCCAATGCTTTTTTGGATACAATCAAACATTCATCATAATCCTCAACTTCCTGATATGATTTTGAAAGCCAGTTATAGTATTTTTCTTTGTTTGATGCAAGTTTGACTTCCCTTCCATCATCGGTTGTAAAGCTGGAAGTCTTTCGGCTTAAATAATCAGGATTCAATTTTTCTGCCCAAATGATGATGTTTTCATAGTCATTGTTTTTGTAGAGGTAATCGAGAAGCTTAACCATTGACATGGTATATGCGCAAACCCCGTCTTTTTTGGAGTGATCTTCTTGAGGTATCAATTGTGTTATCAAATCCACGGCTTCAAATAAGTCGGTTTCATCTTCTGGAGTTTTCACATACAATTGATATAATGCCCAACTGTAGAAACGTTTATCCCATATTGTAAATGCTTCAGGATGATCAATGTAGACGGATTCGTAAATTTCTTTTGCATCCTCATATTTTTTGCTTTGATAATTCTTTTTTGCCTGAGCCAGGTCCTTTTTTGTGTCTTCACTCATTTGCATCACCACAAAATGTTATATGTGTATAAATTGTTACAACAATTATTTAAAAGTTGATGTTTTGTTTTCGAAAAACATTATAAAAGCAATATTGTAATCGCTTTAAAATTTAATACTCGAATGTAAATATTGTTTTTTGTTAATTAAAAGTATTTATGCTATTAATTACATAATTAGATAATGGAGATGGGGATAAGATTTAATACTAGTGCTTGTGAGCAGTCAATTCATATCCTTTAAATTTCGATTCTTTTTTTCCTCATCTCTAATCAAGATCATTTTCCAGTTTTTTTACAACACGGGCAGGAACGCCGAGCGCAAGTGAATTGTCTGGAATGTCCTTTGTCACAACCGCTCCGGCACCAACTACAACGTTATTTCCGATTGTCACGCCAGGTAAGATTGTAACATTTCCGCCAAGCCACACGTCATTGCCTATTGTGATTTCACTTCCCTGAGCCAAATGCTGTCTTCTTCCTTTAGGAGTTAATGGGTGGCCGACAGTGGTTATCAGTGTATTTGGGCCAATCATCACATTATCGCCGATATGGACTTCCTTAATGTCTAAAATTGTCAAATTGAAGTTACCGGTAAAATTGTTTCCAATGAATATGTTTTTTCCATTGTCAAAGCAGAATCGTTTTGCAATCCAGACTTTATCACCAACTGACCCTAAAATATTTTTTAATACTTTGTGTTGTGTGTCTAAATCATCTTCTGGAAGTGAATTGAAAATGTTGGCGTTTTCAATCGCTTTTAATTTCATTAAAGATATTTCTTCATCGTCATAGCAGTATTCAAGCCCTGCTTTCATTTTTTCAATTTCTTTCATAGTTAACCCTTTATTTAATTTTGATGATGAGCATTGCTATGTCATCGATTAGTTCATGATTGCCGCAGAATTCAGTGACGTCATTTTCAATGGATTTGATAATGACGCTTAAATCATCATCCTTATTTTGATTTAATATTTTCTTCAGATTTTTTTCTCCATAAAAATTGTTTTTATCATCGTTAGCGCGGGTAATTCCATCGGTATGCAGGAATAGTGCATCATTAGGTTTTAAATGAATGACATGTTTTTCATAATGCATATTTTCCATTCCGGCTAAAAGTAATCCTGGTTTTTCATTCAAGTATTCAAAATTATTATCATGCATAATCAATGGGTTTTTGTTTCCTGCATTAACATAACATAATTCACCGGTTTTTGTATTAAGTTTTCCAAGCCAACAAATAATAAAGATTTTGTAAATTTGTTAGTTTGTAATTCGATTTTTTGAATTTTTCACAGGAAAATTTTAATTTCGTTGTTTTTGCGAAAATTTTTTCGAAAAATATATAAATTGCCACATTATTTACTTTAAAATTCTTCTTTTTAACTTTAATATTAATTAACTTGTTAATTTTTTATTTATCTTTTTAATTTTATTTAATTGCTTTATATTTTTTCTGCACGTTTGTAAAATTAAAAATAGAAACCAATAAATTTATATTATGGGAGATGCTTAATTATTATTATGTACAAACTTAAAAAAATCATCTCCAATCAATAATATGGAATCCATTCAATATAACTTTTGTGTTAAATATGATAATACTGTTGAATATGAACCTAAGGAAGAAATTGAGGATAATAGTGTTCAATTAGAGTTAATAAATCCTTTTTATGAGGTTTAACATGAAAAACCAACTGATATATCCTTTGATATGGATGAAAAAGGTGTTATTTTTTATTCTGATTCTTTTTGTAAGCATTGTCATTCTCATAAAGTTACCAAACGTGGCTATAATTTTTGAGATTTGATACAGAAGATGGTGAACATTATATTGCTAAAGTTCAGAGATATTTTTGTCCGGATTGCGGTAAATATAATCTCTCATGAAACTGTCCGAAAAGCCCAAATAATAACAAACGAATTGTATTACTCAAATCAAGAAATAAAACCATCTGGTTTTTATAGTTATGATGTCCAATGGGATTTTTTAGATGATGGATATCATTATAGACTCTTGCTA
>JAUNXD010000181.1 GCA_030539985.1 Methanobrevibacter sp. | reverse complement strand
CTTACGCTCCGGCGTGGGGTCGGCCTGGGCGAATTGGCTCGCTTATAACATGGGTGGGGACAAATATTTTAATCTTTTACTTAGTCTTATAAATATCAGTTTATATGCTTATTTGCGGTAATATGATTGCTCAAGTTTATCTTTCAATTTTGATTTTTCATGAATGTTTAGATAAACAAATAAATTTAAAAATATCAATCATATTTAATTCAATAATAATAAGTATCTAAAAATAAAAAAGATGTAAAATAAACCCTTTTGGGGATTATTTTACTTTAATTTTACTGGTTTTGCTTACTGCCTTATATGCTGCATCACCTGCAAACTTGGCAGTATATTTGAATGTTCCCTTTTTGGTCAATTTGATTTTTACTGTTGCAACACCTTTGGCGTTGGTTTTTGCAGAGTATGTTTTGCCGTTGACCTTGAAGGTGATCTTTTTGTTTTTAATGGCTTTGCCTGAGGATTTCAGTGTGGCGGTGAGCTTTTTAGTTGCTTTCTTTTTGAAAGTCTTTTTGGCAATACTTAATGTGGTTGCCTTTTTAGTGACTGTTGGTGTGGCTGCAGGTGTTGGTGTGGTCTGTTTTGATGTGTCTGCAGTTATGCTGAAAGTGCTTTGGGCATAAGTGTCACTTCCCAGATATTTGGCCTCGATTTTGCTTTCACCTGAAAGGTCGTTAATGTAGATTTGACCGTACTCATCAGTGGTATCGGTAACTGAAGATCCACCATTTACAGTATATGTAATCTTTTCACCTGTAAGCTCATCGCCTGAAATGCTTGTCAGTTTGATGATGACTCTACCATCCTTGACGTAGGTGACTTGCATCATGGTGTTGATGGATGTTTTTGGAATATAAACATCATTGTCACTTGTTTGGATGGAATTGAACTTGATTTCAAACTTTTTAATGTTGGGAATGTCTGAAAAGTCATTGTCCTTGACATTTATCTCATCAATGGTGTTAATGGCAAGACTTGACACCACATTGATATTGTAGAAATCCACAGTGGAGCCGTCAACACTCGCATCCGCTTTTAAAACGGTATTGTTGGTGATTGTTATTCCACCGATAACAGACGGGAACCCATGTGCAGTGTTTTCAGCCTCAGACAATATCAACAGGTTGCTGTTTTTAACAATGAAAGTGTTATTGTCTATAATTATACTGCTTGAAGCCTTTTGCAAACTGATAACCGGCAAGTTCTGATAATCAACTTTTGTAAATCCGAGCTTTCCGGTATATGAGGTATTGATCATTCCGCAGGTTATGAAACGGTTGTTTCTTAAAATGTTGCCTTGGGTTGATGCCCCGCCGTAATATATTGCATAGGTGTTGTTTATGAAAGTGTTGTTTTCAACAAAAATCTTGCTTGAAGCTGATGCAATGCTTAAACCGTCCAGGATGTGGCCTGAGAAAGTGTTGTTTATTACCTGGATGTTGCTTGAGCCCATAAGCTGCAATGCCTTTGTACCGCTGTCTGCACGGTCAGGCACAACACCTGTTGTGGTTCCTGTGAAATAGGAATTTTTAACAATGCCATCAACTGAAGAGTACATGTCAATGCCGTAGGCGTAATTTATGAATCTGCAGTTGTCAATTACAAGGCTTCTGGTTGCCTGGGCATAAATTGCATTTCCTTTCATTGATCCGCCATAATCCGGCAGGCCATTCGGGTTGATGAATGTTATACCATTAATCTCCACATTGTCTGTGCTTCTAATTTGAAATGCGTTTTCAGATGTAATGTTAACGTTTTCACCTTTAATTGTAACCTTTTTGGTAATTTGGATGGTGGAGTTAACATTATACTGCTTGTCTTTTCCAAGGTTTACTGTATCTCCTTCATTTGCATTATCTATTGCATTTTGAATGTCTGCTGCAGTGTTGCCTTCGACATTAATGTCACTTAAGATGTCTGAAGCATCTTGTGCAGTAATGTCTGTCTGGTTAGCTGCCTGAACACTGCTTAAGGATAAAACTATCACCAAAAGCAATAGCAATGACATGCCTAGAGTTTTATGTATCATTCTTTTTAATCTCCAAATGTCTGATTTTTTTTAGAGATTTAGTGTCAAAAGAAATTTATTTTTTGAGTAGTTACGATTATAATATTTGTAATCACATTCAATATAAAAGTTGTTATATTTCGCAAGTTCATCAGTATGGATTGGTATGCAAAATGCAGTTATTATAAAACAATGTGAAAAAATGATGATATTGTTTTTTTTATAAAATTTAAGTATCTATTTATTTAATTTTAAAAAAGAGTTTTAATAAACTTGTTTTTCGATTAAATCGATTTAATATTGCTTTATAATATTTCTCCCATAAGTTATTCATTTTTTACATGTAATTTTTAAGGGGTGTTCGCATCGATTTAAAACATAAATATTATATAAGTAGAATTATGAAAAATAATATTGATGTGCATATGACTGCATATCTATATTTTAGAGTTAGTGTCAAAAAAATTATTGAGGGGGTTTAATAATTTATTAATTCAACAAGATTTTATTTTCTCCTGAACTAGTGGATATGAAAATATTATAATTCATAACAATATTGAATTTAAAAAAATTAAATTAAACCCCTTAATTATTATATTTGATAGTTGCTCTGTAAAAAAGATTACGGAAGTAATAATCATGATTAAAAATAAGGTTTTAATTTTGGCAATGTTGATTGTTGCTATTGTTGCAGTCGGATCAGTATCTGCAGCAGATGATGTGGCAGTTGACATTGATGAACCTGCTGACGACATTGCAGTAGATGAAATTGCAATTGAAGATGACTCAGTAGATGAGACTGACGAAATAGTGGAAACAGAACAAACAACTGTATCTTATGATGTGGATGAAAACACACCAAGTATTCAAGCAGTTATTAATACAGAAGAAACAAATTCTCACATTGTAAGTTTTAAACCAATTCAATATAATCTTACTAATGCTCTAACCATCCATGGTAATGTAACATTATATGGTAATGGGGCTACTCTTGTAGGAAGTGGAAATAATATATTTGATATTGCTGGTGCAAGTAATTTTACTATCACTGGTTTTAATATAATTACAAACTCAACTAAAGCAGCATTCTATGGTGCAAATGTTGAAGATGCAACTATTTGTTACAATAATATTACTGGTGGAAAAGATGGAATAAACATCATGCAAACTTATAAAAACATTAATATTACTGGTAATAGAATTGATGGTGTCACAAGAGATGCAATATCATTAGTTGATCATGAAACTGATGGTGCTAATGGTTTTGATTTTAGTACTTGGGATAGTTCTATTGTAGCAAATAATATAATTACTGGTGCTGCAAGTTATGGAACTGAATATGGTATGTTCTTTGGAGGAAACTTTAAAGGAAACATAACTGGTAATGTAATTACTGGAGTTGCCACTGGTATTGAGTTTGCTGGTAAAAAAGCAGTGACTAATGGAAAATTATGTGTTAAATTTAATGATAACAATATAACAGGTGTGAAAAATGGTGTGAATATGTATCATCCTAATGTAATTTGTTTTAATGTTACAAATTGTAACATTTTATTATCATATCCTTATGCTATTTCATCAAATTATGGTGCAATAAATACTAATGGAT
>JAUNXD010000180.1 GCA_030539985.1 Methanobrevibacter sp. | reverse complement strand
ATATATATTAATTCGTTATGAGAGTGTAATTTATGGAATGTTATTATCATCCTGACAGAGAAGGCACAGATGTATGTGCAATATGTGGAAAATCAGTTTGTAAAGAATGTGGTTTAGAAATTGCCGGAAAATTTTATTGTAAAGACTGTTTAGAAAAAATTGTAGGTCTTGGAATTGAAAACAATGCAGCACAATCCGCTGCAAGCCCAGAACCACTTAAAACAGAACCTGCAAGATTAGATAAGCAACCGGCTGAAGACATTTATCAACCTCGTGAGGAAGAAATTGCCCCACAGCCTGTTGAACCTGTTCATGAAATTAAACAAATACGTGAAGATTCTCCATATAACATTAAGGAAAATATTGATTATTCTGGAGGTCCTGAAACCTCATACATTGAAGAAAAAGAAATTCCTCAAGTGGAAGAAAAGCCTCCTGTCGCTCAAAACGAATATGAAATTGCACAGCAACCGACTGCAGATTCACAGGAATTCATTTATCCAGACCACTCTTATGAACCTCAACCAACCAGCGCAAGGATGGAATTAGAGGACAAATACGAAAAATACTTAGATGACTTGTATTTTGATGAAAATGAAGTTCCTTTAGGTGAACAATTAGCTAAAGATGAAGAGGAATATGGATCCTTGACCAGAAGACCTTATCAGCCTAGACCTGAAGAAGCAGTCCTAAAAGAACAGGCCGCTGCAAAACCTAAAAGACAGGAAACTCCTGAAGAGATGGAAGCAAGAATCAGGGCAGAAATCTTGGCTGAAAAAGAAGGTGGCAAAAAAATTAAGGATAACATCCATAATTTGAATTACCAAGAGGAAAAAGAACCTATGGGTGCTGTTGACATCCTTTTAACAATCATATTGATTATTGTTATTTTGGTTGTTATCTACTACCTGATTTATGTGTTCATATTAAATGCTGCTTATCCAACATTTATGGATGCAGTATATGCACTTTCAAATCCTCAAAATGTAATTAATAATATTTTAAGCCCTCAATAATGGATAATATTTCCATTATTAACTTTTTCTTTAAATTTTTCCAAACTACTTTTATTTTTATAACCCAATACGCGAATATTTGTCGGATATTTGTCAATGTATTTGGACACTGTTTCTTTTGGAATTGGATTTTCAAGGATGCTGAGGACTCTTTGGCGAAAATGAGATGAAAATCCCTGCAATATTGAATTTTTCAGACTTTCCAGATTATCATATGGTCCGTTATCAAGGATATTTCGGGCAAGTTTTTCATTGAACAGGTTTAAATTGGCCAACTCTTCAAGGGAATAGCCGTTTGCAGTATCTAAAATAGCTTCCTCATCACGGATTCCGTATATTATGCCATCGTTTTTTATTTCCCTTTTCAACACTTCAATTGTTTTTGGAGGCATCATTTCCAAAACTTTGTCAAAATTATCCTGAAGTATGCTTTCACGAATCAGTGTGCCGCTGACGCCCTCAATCCTTTCAACGAAAATGAATTTGTCCTTATAGTCAAAGCCGATTTTGGAAAGTGAATTTGAAAAGGAGGTGATTACGTAATTGTCCTCCTCAAGTTTGCCTTTAAGAAGGACTTCCTTTGTTGTTTTGTCTACGACCTTATATGGCTTTGAAGCAATATGATGACCCCTATTAATTCTTTTTAAAATTTCATCAATGCCTTCAACAGGTTTATATCCTCGGGGAATGTAATCCGTGTTCAATGCCTGAAACATCCTGCAAAGACATAATGAGTATTGGCCGGACCCCATTATTCCCATTGGAGGGCCTTCCACAACAATGTCAGCACCTACTGAAACTGCAATTTCAGCTCTGACTTGCCTTGGCAATATATATGGTATGCCTCTTCCGCTTCTTTCAAACAATCCCGGCACAACAGCTACGAACAGTGAGTCGGGAAACATGTCTTTTGCTGTTTTCATGCAATGAAAATGGCCATTATGTAAAGGATTGTACTCAGTGAAATCTGACACCAGAACTCTATCACACTGACTCTCTGAAGTTTTACGTTCACTATTCAAATCGTCATAAAATAATTCCATATCCCTTTTAAGAATATCACCAACTTGAGACATAATAGAAAATTTGTTTTCAGATTTAAAAAAAGTTATGATTTAAGAATAGAAAAAACAAATAGTTAAACAATAATGGTGATAGTATGGATTTGGTTTTGAAAAATTGTAAGCTAGTCGGTAAAATCGGAGAATATCATATCAAAGTTGAAGAAGGAAAAATTTCAGACATTTCAAAAACCCCACTGAAGGGGGATGAAACAACGGATGTTAAAGGAAATTATGTGCTTCCAGGTTTTATTGACCCTCACATACATTTCAGAGATCCTGGCCTAACCCAAAAGGAAGACTTTAAAACAGGAAGTCTTGCAGCTGCAAACGGAGGGTTTACAACAGTCATTGATATGCCAAACACCATCCCGAAGACCGATACCTACAAAGCGCTTAAAGAAAAAATTAAAATTGCCGAAGCGAAATCCGTCGTTAATTTTGAACTTCAAGTAGGTCCGAATACATTGGATGAAATGAAAAAAATGATGGAGCTGAACCCAATTTCAGTAAAGGTGTTTATGGATTTGCAAACCGACAAAAGTTTAGAAAGAATATTTCATGATTTATCCATTTTAAAGGAAACAAGTAATTATAATGGGCTTGTTGCAACACACTGTGAGAAAAAATCTGTTGTTGAGAGAGAAACCCAAAAATTAAAAGAAAAGAAAGAAAATGAAGCTATTGACTATACTTATGGCCGACCGGTGCAGTCTGAAGACGAATCTGTCAGACAGGCAATTGAACTTGCTAGGGCAAATAATTTACGATTGCATATCTGCCATCTAAGCTCAAGCAAATCATTAAGTATGGCAAAAAGTGCAAGTAAAAGTATGCCTGTAAGCTGGGAATTTACACCTCATCATTTATTGCTAGATAATTCAGCATACGATATATACGGCACACTCATAAAAACCAATCCTCCATTAAGGCCACCTGAAAGCAGTGTGAAAATCACTGACCTGGACGAACAATCCATCATCGGAACTGACCACGCGCCACATACCATGGAAGACAAGACAAAAGGAGTTTGGACATCTTCCCCAGGAATTCCAAACCTGGAAACAGTAGTGCCATTGCTTTTAACTGAGGTGAACAATGGAAAACTTGACCTGAATTTAATACCTAAGATTTTCAGCGAAAATGCAGCAAAAGTCTACGGTCTTGAAAACAAGGGAAAAATTGAAATCGGATATGACGCCGATTTTACAGTAATTGACCTGAAAAAAGAAGGCAAATTTAATATTGAAACATTCAAAACAAAAGCAGAATACTCTCCATTTGACGGTTGGAAATACACAGGAGAACCGATAATGACAATTGTCAATGGAAAAACAGTAATTAATAAAATATAACTAATTTTTTTAAAAAAAAAGAAAAAAAGTAAGGTGTGGTAACACACCTATTTGTAACATAATGCGTCTTCTGGACATGCCTCAATACATTGACCACATAAAGTACAGAATCCTGCAATTGGTAATTTAGGATTGTCTGTTTTGTGAATCATGTCGTAAGGACATGCTTCGATACAGTCACCACATTGAT
>JAUNXD010000179.1 GCA_030539985.1 Methanobrevibacter sp. | reverse complement strand
TAATTAAATATGGTGGACATGCAATGGTGGATGACGAAGCAAAGTCATCTACAGCAAGAGATACTGTTTTACTCAAATATGTGGGAATGAAACCTCTAATTGTTCATGGAGGAGGTCCTGAAATCTCAAGGTCAATGGATAAGCTTGGAAAGGAATCAAAATTCATCAAAGGTTTAAGGGTAACCGATGAGGAAACCATGGAAATCATTGAAATGGTATTGGTTGGTAAAATATCAACCGAAATCGTATCAGAACTCATTAGACATGATGGTGATGCAATAAGCTTGTCCGGAAAAGACTCAAGCTTAATATTTGCTCATAGGAAAGGTGCAAGTAAAGTTGATGAAGAGGTAATTGATTTGGGTCTTGTTGGAGAAGTTGACCATATCAATACGGATTTACTTGAAATGTTTTTAGACAATGATTATATTCCTGTAATTTCTCCTGTGGGAATTGATGTGGAGGGAAACAGTTTGAATTTAAATGCCGATACTGCAGCAGGTGAGGTTGCAAGTGCTGTCGGCGCTGAAAAAATGATTATTTTAACTGATGTGCCGGGAGTTTTAAGGGATCCTTCCGATCCGGATTCATTAATTCAAAAGATAAAAATTTCCGAAGTGCCTGGATTGATTGAAGAGGGCATTATCTCAGGCGGAATGATTCCAAAAATAGAAACCTGTGTAAAGGCTATTGAAAACGGTGTTAAGTCATGTCATATTATCGACGGGCGTAAAAAACATTCACTGCTTTTGGAAATCTTTACAACTGATGGTATCGGAACTATGATTTTTAAATAATCATAGTTTATTTATTTTTTTTATGCAATTAAAGCAATTTTTCATTGCTATTGCAATTTAACAAACTAAAATCAATTTTTACTTACAAATTTCTGCTTATTTTATATATTATTGAGTTTAATATATCTGTTGTAGGTTTTGACCACTAGATAAGGATATTCTAACATATTAATTGAGGTAAAAAATTGAGTGAAAAGTTGAAATTTGTAATAAGTATAATCTTAGAAATAATTCAAATCATTATCATGTTGTTTAAATGAGTTATTTTTAAGGTGGTAATCAGCGGTTGAATGCAAAGAAAAGAGTTTTTGGTATTTTTCCTCTAGTGGGGTTCTTCCTACATTAATATTCAGAGAATATAGAAAAAATTTATATAATATTTCAATCATACATATGTGTGAGAGAAATCTCAGTTAATATGTTAGATTAATGTGGTTAGAATCTTTTGATTCTAGCTTCATTTTCCTAAAACTACTTTTTAAACATTTTTCTAAGTTTTCTTCTAAGTAGTTTCCATCCGTTTACTCTTGGAAGTTCGTCCAAATCATAGATTTCACGTGGAACCTTATATCTTGACAGGTTTTCACGTGCAAAACCAAGCAATCCTTCTGAGTCATTTTCATTTTCCCAGACAACTGCTGCAACCGGTATTTCTCCTCTGTGGCAGTCATCAACACTGAAAATGGCAATTTCCTTAACTGCAGGATACTTTATCAGCACCTCTTCCACTTCGGTCGGATAGATCTTCCATCCGCTCATTACTATCATGTCCTTTTTGCGGTCGGTAATGAAAAGACGGTTGTCCTCATCAAGATATCCCACATCTCCGGTTAAAAACCATCCGTCATTGAGAAATGTCGCTTTTGTCTTTTCCTCATTTCCCCAGTATCCTTTTGCAACGGCAGGTCCTCTAAGTGCGATTTCGCCCTGTTCGTATTTTGGCAATATTTTTGATGAATCCATTTCATCCACTATTTTTACCTCTGAAAAACAGACCGGATGGCCTACGCTTTCAAACCTGTCGGCTTCACGGTAATCTTCAGGTCTGATAACTGTGCCGGTACCAATCACTATTGTTTCGGATAATCCGTAGGCATTGATAATTGGTATGCCGTAGGTTTCGTGGAAATCCTTCCAGATTTTTTTGTGCAAGGGGCCTCCGCCGGAGACAATTTCACGAACGGTTTTCAAATCTTCACGTTTGTCCATTGTGGTTAGTGAATGGATTACCGGTGGCATTCCGGTTAAAACGGTAACCTGTTCTTTTTTACATAACTCCAGGTATTCATCAATGTTGAACTGTTCCATCATAATATAGTAAGCGGCAGATCTTAAAGCTGAAATCGACCATGAAAGGCCTACATGTGCCATTGGATATATTCCCAAATAAACGTCGTCCTGCTTTAATGTCAATACGTCGCATTCGTTGTGGATTGCTGTGAAATAATTTCCATGAGTAAGCATTGCACCTTTCGGTTTTCCTGTTGTGCCTGAAGTGTATTGTAGTTGACATAAATCGTCCCAGTTGGTGTTTTCCGCTTCCAGAACTTCACAGTCTTTAAAGCTAGAAATATTTTTTGGAATGTATGTTTCAATGTCAATAAGGTCTTTTGCATCGTCGTCGGTAATCATCAGTTTTGCTTTTGAGTCGCTAACGATGTATTCAAGCTCTGAAGCGGTAAAGATTCTGTTTCCAGGTATTGCAATTGCCCCTATTCTCCAGATTGCAAAAAGTGAAAAAAGGTATTCTTCGGAATTGTTTAAATATATCAGTACTCTGTCTCCTTTTTTTATTCCCAAA
Organism: Methanobrevibacter sp.; assembly: GCA_030539985.1. Taxonomy (GTDB): domain Archaea; phylum Methanobacteriota; class Methanobacteria; order Methanobacteriales; family Methanobacteriaceae; genus Methanocatella. The sequence continues at coordinate 1,037 of JAUNXD010000179.1, read as the reverse complement.
TCCTTTAATATGCGTCCGATTTCAGAGATGATTGACAGGATTTCTCCTGAATTATATTTGTTTCCTGTTGTTGGATTGTATAAAACATTCTTGTCCAGTCTTTTTGAATTGGCATCTAGAAAAGTGGTGATATTCAGCATTTAAATTAACTCCTTGACAATGGCTTTTGTAACATCCATGGTTGATGCATCTCCACCCAAATCGGGAGTTCTGATTTTACAGTCTGCCATTACCTTTTCAACAGCTTGTTTAATGTCATTTGATGCTTCCCATTCTCCTAAATAATCAAGCATCATTGAGGCGGATAAAATCATTGAGCATGGATTTGCAATGTATTTTCCTGCAATGTCGGGTGCTGATCCGTGCACAGGTTCAAACAGTCCGTTGTGGTCTCCTATATTTCCTGAAGGTGCAAGGCCAAGGCCTCCAACCAAACCAGCGCTTTCATCGGATAGGATGTCTCCAAACAGGTTGCTTGATACAATGACATCAAAGTTCTGTGGTTGGGTAACAAGATACATCGCCATTGCATCAACATAATAATCTTCAGTTTTGATTTGCGGATAATCGTTGGCTATTTTATAAAATGACTCTTTAAAAACTCCATCTGTCTTTTTCAGGACATTGCTTTTGTGAACGCAGGTGACCTTGCTTTCTTCCCTTTTAATGCAGAGGTTGAATGCGGCTTTTGAAATTCTTTCGGATGCTCTTCTTGTGATGTGCCTTTCAGCGATCATCTTTTCTTCATCGCTGTATTCTATCTGGGAGTAGAGTCCTTCTGTGTTTTCACGAACGATTACAAAGTCAATATCGTCACGGATGCAGTTCACTCCCTTGTATGATTTTATGGGTCGGATATTGGCATAGACATTTAAAGCTTTTCTTAAATTGATAATTGGGCTAGGCTGGCCTGGTGTTGAAGTTGATGCTCCAAACAGTACTGCATCGCTTTTATTGGCTATTTTGATTGTTTCTTCGGGTAATGTTGTTCCATTTTTATTAAAACATTCAAAACCTGCTTCGCCATAGTCGAAGCT
>JAUNXD010000178.1 GCA_030539985.1 Methanobrevibacter sp. | reverse complement strand
TTGTTATGAATAAAAGAACTATTGAGCTTTCAGGCCATATTATTGACTCATTGACTTTAACCAAGACAATGGGTATTATTATGGACAAAGGCGGAGAATTTGATATTTTGGAAATCGATGTTGGACGTAAAAAATCAGATGAAAGTCATGCGAAAATTGAAGTTTCTGCAGATTCTCCCGAATTGCTTGAATCTATTTTGGATGAGCTTTCCGTACTCGGTGCATCAATTGATGAAATAAACGAGGTAAATCTTGTTGCATCAACAAAGGATAAGGTCGCACCTGAAGGTTTCTATTCATCATCCAACCACACTACACATATTTTCTATAATGGAAACTGGATTCCTGTTGAGGAAATAGAGATGGACTGTCTGGTTGTTGTTGATGAAGATGAAAACAGAGCATATGTCAAACCGATTGCCGATGTTAAGGCCGGAGATAAGATTGTTGTCGGTCTTGACGGAGTCAAGGTTACACCGCCACACCGTTCAAGGGATGAACAGCAGGTGTTCGAATTTATGAACAGTGAAGTTTCATCCGAAAAACCTTTGATGAATCTTATAAACGGTATTGCCAAGGAGATGAAGGAAATCAAGGCCAAAGGAGGTAAAATAGGTATTGTTGGCGGGCCTGCAATCATTCACACAGGTTCTGGTAAGTACTTGGCCTCTTTAGTCAAAGAAGGCTACATTGATGTCATCATGGCAGGTAATGCTCTTGCAACCCATGATATTGAATCCAATCTCTATGGAACTTCTTTAGGTATTGAAGTTGAAACAGGTAAGATTGTGGCACATGGTCATACCCATCATATGAGGGCAATCAACAGAATAAACAATTCAGGCTCCATTAAAAAGGCTGTTGAGGACGGTACTCTGACCGGTGGTGTGATGTATGAGTGTATCAAGAATGATGTTCCATATGTTCTTGCAGGCTCCATTCGTGATGACGGACCTTTGCCTGATGTCATAACAGACACCGCTGAGGCGCAAAAGCTAATGAGACATTATGCTCAGGAAGTTGACATGGTTATCATGATTGCCACTATGCTTCATTCAATCGCAACCGGTAACTTGCTTCCTTCAAGGGTTAAAAGTATCTGTGTGGATATCAACCCTTCCACCGTTACAAAACTCTCCGACAGGGGCAGTGCACAGGTTGTCGGTATTGTAACTGACATAGGCACATTCCTGCCACTGCTTTACAATGCCTTAATGGAGGATTAGCCATGTCATTTACGGCTTATGTTCTTGATGTGGTGTCCAATACCTTTTTCCCGGCAAGAATTACTGTGGAGAATGGAATTTTTACCGAAGTCACTCCCATTACGGTTAATGAGAAATTAAATATTGATGTTAAGGGTTTGGTGATTCCGGGGTTTATTGATTCTCATATTCACATTGAAAGTAGTATGATTACTCCGGCGCAGTTTGCTAAAATTGCAGTGCGTCATGGTACTACAGCTGTTGTTGCCGATCCTCATGAAATAGGGAATGTTTTGGGAATTGAAGGTATTGAAGCAATGATTGAGAATGCAAAGGCGGTTCCTTTCAATTTTTATTTTTCAGCACCATCATGTGTGCCGGCTACATCATTTGAAACTTCCGGTGCAGTTATTGATTCATCAGATATTGAATATTTGCTTAAAAAAGATGAAATTGTTGCATTGGGTGAGATGATGAATTTCCCAGGCGTAATCAATGGTGATGAGGAGGTTTTAAAGAAACTGGAATTGGCAAGGCAGTACGGAAAGCCGATTGACGGTCATGCTCCACTCCTTACTCGTGAAGATTTAGGCAAATACCTCGAGCAGGGCATATCAACTGATCACGAATGCAGTAATATTATCGAAGCTTTTGAAAAAAAGATGAAAGGTATGAAAATTATGGTACGTGACGGTTCATCAGCCATGGATATGGAAGGCCTTTTCAATATAAATCATGCTTTGGAAAATATCGAAAACCCTGAAAAGTTGGGTGTTATTTTTAGAGACATATTTAAGAAAAAAGTTTACTCTCCGTTGTTTGACTTTATAGTAAGCGATGATAAACATCCCGATGATTTAATTAAGGGTCATTTAAATCTTTCCATTAAAAAAGCTACTCGTTTAGGAATAGATATTCTGAAGGCAATCAGTATGGTGACAATCAACCCGTCAAGACATTATAATCTGAATTGCGGTGCCATCGTTGAGGGTGCAAAGGCAGATTATGTAATCATTGACAGCATATGTGATTTTAATATACTGGAAACATATATAGGAGGGGAATGTGTATTCGACGGTGAAAACGTTCTTTTCGATGCTCCTGAAATTGATGCCAGAAATTCAATCAATGCCACAAAAAAATCTGCCAGTGATTTTGATGTACTATATGATGGCGACGAATGTGAAGTCAATGTCATTGAATGCTTTGATGGGGATTTGCTTACTAAAAAAACCACTGCAAAGCTGCGTACTAAAAATGGGGTTGTCCAATCGGACAGCTATAATGACATTTTAAAGATTTCAGTTGTGGAACGTTATGGTGGCGGAAACATTACCAATGCCTTCATTAAAGGATTTGGCCTTAACAAAGGTGCCATAGCCTCTTCAGTTGCTCATGATTCACATAATATCATAGTGATAGGTTATGACTCCGAAACCATGGCACAGGCTGTGAATAAAGTCATTGACGATAAGGGTGGAATTGCCGTTGTCAGTGAGGATTTCAATGAATCACTGCCGCTTCCTATCGCCGGTTTGATGAGCAATGAGGATGCATATGATGTTGCTCATAAATTGGATATTCTGCATAAAATGGCTTCCGCTTTAGGCTGTAAACTCAAGTCTCCGTTTATGACAATGGCATTTATGGCATTGCTGGTTATTCCATCAATAAAAATATCTGATATGGGTCTTTTTGATGGAGAGGCCTTTGAATTCATTGATGTTATTAAAAATTAAGGTTTAAAACCTTTTTTTATTAACTCTTTTTTTATTTCTCCCATTGCCTTTATATCTTCTTTGGTTCCGACTTTTAAAACAACACGATTTGCTTCTCTAAAACGGTTTAGATATTCCTCTTTTTTTTGCTCATCAACCAAATCAAAACGAGTATAATTGGCTAAAGATTCGATAACATATCCGAATCCTCGATTCATGGCTTTAGCGGATCTGTGAATAACAATGTCTGTAACCTGTGATTTGATGACTATCGCTTCACCTTTCTTTTTTATAGGATCGCTTTGCTTAATCGCTTCGGTAAAGCTAATAACTTTGCATTTAAAATAGGCATCACAGATTTTAAGAGAATAATCTTTGCTGAAACACTCCTGATTTAAATTTCCAAGTGTTGATGTTTTAAACAGTTCTGGGTCATGGGTAATATTTACGGTAAACTCCTTTTCACGAAGAATATTTTCCAAAGTATGGCTGCCCTTGAATATTCTGTTGATGATTTTATCATCACCGGCACAAATCACACCAATCGGTGCGGCATTTTTGCTGCCATCTTCATTTTTTGTAGTGATAATTGTTTCGTATTGCCTGCCCTTTTCCATTCCAATTCTTGATAAATCAATCATTTTAAAAAAACCTTTTTATATCTTGATTAACAATATATTAATTATAATATTTAATTTTAAGGAGTTTAAGCTTATGAAATATAAAATGTATGAT
>JAUNXD010000177.1 GCA_030539985.1 Methanobrevibacter sp. | reverse complement strand
CTTATGAATGTTGAACCTGGCTCTTTCGGTTCTTGGGTATATATACCATTTACATCTGTTACTATAAAAAGGTTCGCATTTAACAGGTTTGCAACATAAGCCGCAATTGAATCTGAGGTGACATCCCAACTGCATTCAAAGGGATCTTCCCTTTTTAAAAAATCAGAAACAATAAATATCGGCGTGAAACCGTCGTCTATTATTTGACTGGCCTCTTCTATCGTATATGCCAGCTGTGCAGATTCAACCTTATCGTTGACAAGTTTTGCAATGATTTCCATGCAATCAATGGCGGTCCAGTGATTGGTTTCATCGCTAAATCCTATTTCTGAATCATATTTGCGTATGAGATTGGCAAATTCACCCCCGCCAAGAATAATTACCGAACCAGTATTCTCAAGACGTTTTGCCAATTCTATTGCATAATCGGGAAACAGACTTCCCCCAATTTTCACGACCTGTTTTGCGCCCATAATTTCTACCACGTTTAATTAAAAATAGCCTCGATTAAAATGACAGTTGAACTATAAAAGTTTCAAATCCCCAGTCACTTCGTCAATTATTTCATCTTCATCAGGCCCAAGCGCCAAAACTGTAACGCTTGATGTAGGTATCTGTGTCCTTCCTGCATCAACTACAAGATAATTGGCAATGCCTTTTTCATCCGCCAACTTTTTAAGTGCAGTCAGCTCCTCCAATGTTTGAACTTTCAAAACGACCTTGGCATAGGCCTCATTTTCCCATTTCCTAATCTTGTCAGAGGGGGATTTCTTGTATGCGCCAATGGCACCATGGCAGCACTGAGCAGCAATCTTTCCCTTTCTCATTTTCAAATCCGTTCTTACAACCATTGCCTGTTTCATGATATCAATAATAAATATTTAATTTTTGATTAAAAAGTTTAACTGAAATACTATTAAAACTAATTAAAGAATATTTAAAAAAAATAATAAAAAACTAGGGAAATCCTAGTTTTATTTCACGGTTTAAACATTATTGATTAGTTACATTTTGAAATATACTACAATAATAGCTGCGATAACTATAATGACAGCAATAATCAACATTATAACTAATGAATTAACACCCATATCGCCATTGTCTTGTTCAACTTCGGAAAGGTTTGTGTTGTTAGTTACATTCGCTTTTGTCTGATTTGTTGTATTCAAAACATTGTCAGTTGAATCTGTTCCGCTTGTATCGGCTGAGCTGTATGTAGGTTGAGGTGATGAATAGGAGCTGGAACTAGAGCTGCTTGGCCTATAACTGGAACTAGAGCTTGAACTTGAACTGCTTGATTTCTGTGAAGATTCAGAACTGCTTTTGGTATCTTCACTTTTAGTGTCTTTACCAGTAGTGTCTGAACTTTTTTCTGAAGATGAATCAGAAGATCCGGAATCAGAACTTGAACCTGAATCAGAACCCTGATCACTTCCAGAATCGGCAAATGCCATTCCACAAGCAGATATTAAAATAACAAATACTAACATCAAACTTAATATTTTTTTAATATTCATTTAACCACCTAAATTTTATTGTGTACTTATCAATAAGTGAGTTCTATTTAACAATATTTACTTTAATATATAAAATAGTTATTGAAAAATCTCAAATCCAATACGGAATCACCAAATGAAAAATTTTACAATAATTTAATTAAATAGAAATGACATAACTATATATGATTATATTTTTAAGGAGATTATAATGAGTCGTATTTCAATTTTAGACAAAGACAGATGTCAGCCTAAAAAATGTGATTATCTTTGCATTCATTACTGTCCCGGCGTTAGAATGGATGAGGATACCATAGTGATTGATGAAGATTCCAAAAAACCGCTGATTTCTGAAGAATTATGTGAAGGGTGCGGTATCTGTACCAACCGATGCCCATTTGATGCAATTACAATTATCAACCTGCCTGAAGCCGCAGGAGATCCGATTCACAGATTCGGACAAAACCAATTTGAACTCTTTGGCCTTCCAACCCTTGAAGATGGAACCGTCCTGGGGCTTTTGGGTCCAAACGGTATCGGTAAATCAACAATAATGAACATTTTATCTGGAAGCCTGATTCCAAACTTTGGAGACTATGAAAACAAGCCTGAAAACTGGGATGCAGTCATTGAATATTATAAAGGATCATCCCTTCAAAAATACTTCCAGGACCTCTCCGAAGGCAACATCAAAACCATTTTAAAACCGCAGATGGTTGACAAACTTCCAAAAGTAGTCAAAGGAAAAGTAAGAGATTTATTAACCAACGTTAATGAGAGAGACAAGCTTGATTACGTTACAGAAGAGTTGCAGCTTGAAAATGTGCTGGACAGGAAAATGGAAAATCTGAGTGGTGGAGAACTTCAAAGGGTTGCAATAGCCGCAACCGTTTTAAGGGAAGGAGATTTCTACTACTTCGACGAACCGACATCATGGCTGGACGTGTCCCAAAGATTGAATGCAGTTAAGGTAATAAGGTCACTTGCAGAAGAAGGAAAAAGCGTTCTTGTAATTGAACACGACCTTGCAACCTTGGATGCATTATCAGACAACATCCACATCTTATACGGACAGCCTGGAGGATACGGTGTAGTGTCCGGCAAAAAAGGAGTTCGTTTAGGAATCAATGCTTATATTAATGGATTTTTAGCAGAGGAAAACGTTAGAATCAGAAGAAATCCTATTGAATTTACCATACGCCCGCCAACCCCTGAAGATGAAGGGGATGCACTTTCAAGTTATTCCGATTTAAGCATGGAATATGATGGATTTAGCCTCACTGCAGATGCAGGTGAAATATTTTATGATGAAATCGTTACCGCATTCGGATCAAACGGTATAGGTAAGACCACATTTGCAAAAATGCTTGCAGGCGTTGAAGAGCCAACATCCGGAGTGGTTGACGAGGAAGTTGCAATCGCCTACAAGCCACAGTACATCGTATCAAACTTTGAGGGAACTGTAAGTGATTTTTTATTCATGAATGCTCCTAGTTTCGGCTCAAAAATTTTTGAAAGCGAAATCATGAAACCATTGACATTGGATGAAATGCTTGACAAACCGGTAAAGGGTTTAAGTGGTGGTGAGCTTCAAAGGCTGGCGATAGCTGCAACATTATCAAAAGATGCTGAAATTTATCTTTTCGACGAACCTACAGCATTCCTGGATGTTGAGCAAAGGCTGATAGCTGCAAGAATCATCCGTAAGATGATTGAAAGCAGAAATGCCGCTTCACTTATTGTTGACCACGATATCGTATTTATCGATTACATATCCGATAGGGCAATGGTATTTGACGGCACTCCCGGTTTGAACGGTCATGCTTCAAAACCAACAGATTTGAGAAATGCTATGAATGAATTTTTAGGAAACCTCAACATTACATTCAGGAGAGATAAGGAAACAAAAAGACCTAGAGTTAACAAACTCGACAGTTATAAAGACCGTGAACAAAAGGAAAAAGGAGAATATTATTACTTATCTGATTAAATATTCCTTTCACACCATCACCCATTTATTTTCTAACTATTTTTAAAGGTTCTGGCAATTATAAAGTTTTAATTAAAAAAAGTAGTTATTAAAGCAGAAAATGACTTTAATAACCATTTCGAGAGAGATTGATATATCTATAATGTAATACAACATATTTGCCTACTCGAGTAATTAATATTTACT
>JAUNXD010000176.1 GCA_030539985.1 Methanobrevibacter sp. | reverse complement strand
AAGTCTTCAGAGGAATTAGTTTTTTTGTATGCATAATAACCTACAAAAACAAGTGCAAATATGTAGATTATAAATACGATTGCTAAAATCATTACGTCCATAATTAATTACCTCTAAAAATATTAAATATAATAAATTAATATTTACATTTAATCTATTATATCCAAGATTATATAAAGATTACTATTATACATTAATGTACTTTTTTGTACATCATTCTCTTTTAATAATAAAATAATGAACCCCCTGAATCTCACCGCTTTCAACACCATTATAATGATAGTCCATTAAAATGCCTAAAACATCATCGATTGTGATTTCTACAGGTTGGGCAGTCCCTATTTCAATATTCAAATCTTCAACCATGAAATTGTGAATCGCAGATTTTAAAAGCAGATCATATTCCTCATCCAATATATCGACACCATTTACAATGTCTAAAGCATCATCATACCTTTTGGAAAACAGTTTCAGCATCAGAGGAACCATCAATTTCAAAACATCCTTATCGTAAAGTTGCAAAAGCCTGTCTGCGCAGTCATTCATCATGTCATAATCCTCAAGGAAACTTGCAACCATGGCCTTTTGGCGAACCGCATCAACAAAATTCTCATCAATGGATAATGCCATGTTACAGTATTTCAATGCATTTTCATAATCTCCAACCAGGCTGAAAAGTTCGGAAACCTCAACAAGAGCATTTTTATCATTCACATCAACTATACGTTCAACTTCCATCAAAGATTTGAGGGCCTTATCTTTTTCATCGTTAAAGTAATGGCACTGAACCTTCTGAGTCCAAAATATATCCTCATAGGGATATTTTTCAATAGCTGAATTGATTACATCCAATGCTTCATCATGACGTTTCAGACTTCTCAAACATCCGATTTTAAGAAATGCCACAAGTTTAAAATATTCCTCATCAAACTCTTCACCATTCAAAATTTCTAACGCAACAACATAATTTTTGTCATCAAATTCTTTTTTTGCTTCTTGGATTTTTAAATTCAAAATAATCACCATGTAAATCTTATTATAAAAAACTATAAAAACCTTATATATAAAATTAAGCAAATATTAACGTTAACTTGTAATTTAACAAGCTTAAATCAATATTTACATTACCATATTAAAAATTTATTACAATTAAAATCAAAAAATTAAACAATCAAGTAAACTTTTATATTGAATAACATACATATCTAAACACGTTAAAAAAAAATTAATAAAAAAGGGATATCATGTTCTGGGATGAAAAAGCCGAATGTATGAATAAAGAAGAAAAAGAGAAGATGCAACTGGAAAGGCTGCAAAAGACTGTAAAACTTGCATATGAGAATGTAGAATTTTATAAAAACAGATTCGATGAAATCGGATTGAAACCGGAAGACATCAAATCATTAAAAGACATTGAAAAAATCCCATTTACAACAAAAAGTGATTTAAGACAAGCCTACCCATTAGGATTACTTGCAGTGCCTCGTGAAGAGATTGTAGAAGTTCACGCATCTTCAGGAACAACAGGAAAGCCAACAGTAACCGCATACACCCAAAATGATTTGGACATCTGGGGAGAATGCATTGCACGTGGACTTAAAATGGCCGGTGCAAAAAAAGATTATATTATCCAAAATGCATACGGATACGGTCTGTTTACCGGAGGATTCGGTATTCACCATGGTGGAAACAGAATGGGAGCAATTACCATTCCGATTTCTGCAGGAAACACTCAAAGACAACTTGACACAATGGTTGATTTTCAAAGTGAAATCCTAACATGCACTCCATCCTATGCAATGTATCTTGGAGAATCAAGAGAAAAAGCCGGAATATCCCTAGATGACATCAATTTAAAAATTGGAATTCATGGAGCTGAAATGTGGACCGATGAGATGAGAAAAAGAATTGAATCATCACTTGGAATCAAAACCCACAATATCTACGGACTGACTGAGGTTATGGGACCTGGTGTCGCTCAGGAATGCAGCATGCAAAACGGAATGCACATCCAGGACGATCATTTCTACCCAGAAATTATTAACCCTGAAACTGGCGAAACCCTTGACTACGGCGAAAAGGGAGAGTTAGTATTAACCTCACTGACAAAAACTGGAATGCCAATTTTAAGATTCAGAACAAAAGACTTAACTTCACTCATTGCCGATGAATGCAAATGTGGAAGAACAACCGTTAGAATGACAAAAATCAAAGGCAGAAGCGATGACATGCTAAAAATCAAAGGAGTCATGGTGTTCCCATCCCAAATTGAAAAGGCATTGCTTAAAGTATCCCAAGCAAGCCCTAACTATATGATTCATGTGACAAGACCGGACATTTTGGATGAAGTGGAAGTTAAGGTTGAAGCTACAAAAGAATTATTCTCAGATGAAATGAAAGAAATGGAAAAAGTGGAAAAACAGATACAGGCATCAATCAGATCAGAAACCGGTCTTAGAGTAGATGTAAGTATTGTTGAACCGGAATCACTTCCAAGAAGTGAAGGTAAAGCTGTTCGCGTAATTGATGAAAGGAATTTTGAATAGGTGATAATATGGCAGTGAAACAGATTTCAATTTTTGTAGAAAACAAAGAAGGAAGAATTAAAAAAGCTATTGACACATTAGCAAAACAAAACATCAACATTCGTGCACTATCAATAGCAGATACAACAAAATATGGAATTTTAAGGTTGATTGTTTCAGACAATGCAAAAGCAATTGAAGCACTTGAAAAAGATGGTTTTATTGTAAAGGAAAATGAAGTTATTATCTTAGCAGTTCCTGACGAACCTAATGGACTAAACTCAACATTAACTGTTTTTGATGAAAAAGGCATTAATTTAGAATACTTATATGCTTTTGTAAGCAGCAAAACAGATGAAGCAATTGTAGTTATGAGATTAGAAAATATGGAAAAGGCCATTGAAGCTTTAAATGAAAGCGATGTTAAAATATTAGATGAAAACGACATTAAAGATTTATAGAAAAGATAACTTCTTTTCTACAAATTATTTTTTTTCCTTGATTTCAATTAGGCTTAACGAAAGTATTACGAAATTGGAAAACTTTCACCAAAAAGAGAGAATAAAAAAAGAGTAAAAAAAAGAATAACTAAAATTCTTTTAATAAATTAGCTATATCTTCTTTTGAATAACCTAAACGTACAAAAAGACTTTTTAATGGTTCATTTTCAGGAATTACACCTAATTCTCTCCAACTTTTGAAATCATTATTCAAAATACCATTTATTAAAAGCTGAATTGTAATCAGATCATCACTTTTAACCGCAATGAATGCATCTTCATCTTTAAAAATATTTTCAGGATCAATTAATGTAACTTTACCGTTCCTATCTTTTTTTACAATAGCATTGTCAATTTTGTAAGCCATAATACCACAACTGTTTAATTAATTAATATTTTAGTTTAAATACTATTTAAAATTTAACCTTTTATGGAATTGTATCCGCTTTCAATTGCTTTTAAATTCATTGCATGGAACTTCGGTTTTAGATTATTTTTCATTGCATCAATGACTGATTCCTTTGTAAGCGGGAATTTGTCATCAGCGGTAACCGCCCCTAAAAGAACCATGTTTAAAGCCAAAACGCTTCCAGCATCAATTGCCAACTGAGTTCCTTCAATCGGAAGGACATGTTTGAAGTTTTCTTTTAAAGTCTTTGTTATGCCGTCAACAT
>JAUNXD010000175.1 GCA_030539985.1 Methanobrevibacter sp. | reverse complement strand
GTTGGAGAGGTATCAGAAGAGAACTCGACCAGCCTGAAATCCTTAAATGTGAATTCAAGGCAATCAAAAAATTACATGAAAAAGGATACACTAACATCGGCATCATGATTCCATTGTCACAAAATCCGGAAGAGCTTAAACAAGCTAAAGCTTTATGTTCATCCATAGGTTTTGAACCTCACAAGGACGTTGACTTCGGTATGATGGTTGAAATTCCTGCAGCTGCAATAATGATTGATGAATACATTAAAGTGGGTATTGACTTTGTAAGTTTAGGAACCAACGATTTAACCCAATACACACTTGCAGTTGACAGAAACAATGAATTTGTAGCAAAACACTACTCAGAAGAACACCCTGCAGTAATGAAACTGATTGAAAGAACAATTAGAAAATGTGCTGAAGCTGGTGTAAAATGCAGTATTTGCGGTCAAGCAGGTAGTGTACCTCACATTGTTGAAAAACTTGTTGGATTTGGAATTTCAAGTGTATCATCAAACACTGACGCTATTGCTGATGTGAGAAAGACTGTTGCACGTGCTGAACAAAAAATTATTCTCGACGCTGCCCGTAAACGTCTGGAATAATCTTTTTATTCTTTTTTTTATTTTTTATTTTTATTAATCATTATTAGATAAGGTTACTTTATGCAAGATTATCCGATAGACAAAGATATTATCCTGAATGAACTGGAAGAACTTCACAAATTGGACCATAATTATGCAGACGGCAGAATATTGGGATCCATGTGCACTGAGGCACATCCATTTGCAAAAGAGGTTTTCTGTAAATTTTTAGATACCAATTTGGGAGATCCCGGCCTTTTCAAGGGAACCAAGCAGATTGAAGAAAAGGTTATAAAATCTATTGGAAAATTATTGTCTTTGGATAATGCATATGGTAATATTGTCACAGGCGGAACTGAAGCCAATCTGATGGCAATAAGGGCTGCCAGAAATCATGCAAGAAAATATAAGGGAATAACTGACGGTGAAATTATAATTCCCGATTCTGCTCATTTTTCATTTAAGAAAGCTGCAGACATGCTTAATTTAAAAATCGTTGAAGCCGAAATCGATGAAAATTACAAGATTGATGTCGAATCTCTCAAAGAGGCAATATCTGATAAAACAGTTGCAATTGTGGCGATTGCCGGAACCACTGAGTTGGGCTTGATAGATCCTATTGAAGAGATTTCCAAAATTGCTTTGGAAAATAACATTTACTTCCATGTTGATGCTGCATTTGGAGGATTTTCAATTCCATTTTTACAAAAAATAGGTTATGATTTGCCTGTTTTTGATTTTTCATTAGATGGAGTTTGTTCCATAACAGTTGACCCTCATAAAATGGGTTTGGCTCCAATTCCTGCCGGAGGAATTATTTTCAGAAAAGAGGAGTACCTTGAGGTCATGGCTGTTGATTCACCATATCTGACCGTTAAGACACAATCCACAATTGTTGGAACCCGATTGGGAGCTTCATCCGCTGCCACTTATGCGATAATGAAGTATTTCGGAAAAGAAGGATACTGCAAACTTGCTCAAAATCAAATGGAAAACACTCATTTTTTATCTGAAAATTTAAAAGAATTAGGCTATGAAATTGTCTGCGAACCGGAATTGAATATTGTTGCATTTAACCATCCTGAAATGGATACTAATGAGTTAGCGAGTAAATTGGAAGATTTTGGCTGGAAAGTATCAGTTGCAAAATGTCCGATTGCTATTCGTATAGTTTTAATGAATCATATTAAAAAAAATCATTTAGAAGAGTTATTGAAAGATTTGAAAGACCTGTATTAATCTTTGATACTTTCAACATACATTAATGGGTAATTCAACTCTTCTATAAATTCAATTCTTATTGTTGCGGTGATGTCATCCACTTTTGTGTGAATTTTAACGTCTAGCATGTCTCCTGTAAGTGAGGTATAGTCGAATTCTGTCATTGACTCCTCAAGTTTGTCAAATCTGATTTCAACTTCAACATTTTCTATTGCAGGTTGCAGGCTTAAAGATTCTTCCATGGCCTTTTCCAAGCTTTCTTTTGAATCTTTATTGACAGGAGTTCCTACAAACTGATGAAATAAAGCACCCATGCTTATGGCGCCTTCAAATATGGCGCGTTCTCTTGTTGTTATATTTGAAAAGTATTCTTTATCAACATCCATTTAAAATCCTCCACCATTTAAAAATATTATCTTATCGTATATGAGTCCTGAAGGGATAGGATTGATGCAGCAATAGAATAAAATGACTGATATTATCAGCACTGCTGCCAGTATGTATATCCTGTTTTCTTTAGGATAGAAGAAACCGAATATCGATCCGACTATTAAAAATACTGCAGAAATTATCCATGCATTTGATTCCTGAGGATTATTTTTAATAATCTCTTTATTTATCGGATTTTTATCAATCGCTTCTCCTTGAACAATTATTCTGTTTTCTGTTGAGCCAATCGGATCGCAAGTAATTAAATAAGTCGTATTTTCTCCTGTTTGTTCAAATTCATATTCTGCAGGTACGATTTTGGTATCCTCAACTGTATAGTTAAGCTCTCCAACTCCCGGCCATTCGATTAAAAACGTATCTCCAATGCCCAGTTCGTTTAACCTTAAAAAGGGTGACCCCTGAAGTGTCCTGTGCCCATACAATACAAGAGGATTTTCCGTGGGGATGCTTTCGCCGGGGTCGCTTAAAACTCCATAATCCAGTGAGGCATTGTTTATTTTCTCATCAACGCCAATGGAAGGGATTATAATTTTGGGAGATTCAATGTTCTTTTCCATCACGATTTTTGATGAAAAATAATTCACCTCTCCCATAGCATATAATCCGATGATTAATAAACAAACTATGACAATTATTGTTGAGATACTTGGCTTATTCATAATATCAGTTTTGTCAAATCTAATATAATACTTTTCTCACTTCTGATATGTTGAACTGATTTGTGAAACCATCCAGTCGGGCGCTTCGGAAGTGGGGATTGTCAAAACAATATTGTCCATATTATTTAAAACATAATTGACCTTGTCCTGTGGGGTTTCAATCAAAAGCATGTATTGAGCATCCAAATCACCAAGATTTATTTCCCTTTCGTAATTGGATAGCTTCACTCCATAACTTTTAAGCAGCTCATATGTTTCCTTCTCGTCATAACCTTGGACGATTGCTCCTTTAATCATTTCCAGAACGTCAGAAGAGAAACTTTTAGTATTCTCTTTAGGGTTTGTGTTATTGCCTTTCACGGTCATTTTGGATTTTGAATATTCGGAGTCAATTTCTCCATTTTCCTCATATCTCATAATCGATAAAACTGTACAGCCGCTGATTTCTGGACTGGTGCTGTTTGTTGTATTTTCCTCTGTTGAATTGGAATTTGTGTAAATGTCAACAATACTTCCCACTCTTACAAGTCCGGCTCCTGCCTGAAGCCTTGAAACTAAAATAGGTACAGATACGGTGTTAGGTTCTTCAAATTTGATTTTTGAAAGAATTGTCGCATCATTTTCATTGACAATTTCCATGGCTTCTGAAGATGAAATGATGATGTTTTTACTTTCATTTTCATATACTGCCATTGTTCTGTTGTATTTGTCCAGATTGGAGTTAATTGACTTTTTGTGATATGATTTCCAGTCTTTAGTGGCAGGGGTTATGATATTTATTGCATCTATTTCCTCTGGTGTTTT
>JAUNXD010000174.1 GCA_030539985.1 Methanobrevibacter sp. | reverse complement strand
AAAACAACAAAAGAGAAAATCAAAAAGATCAATTATTGTGAAAACTACATTCTGGACAACACTTCTTGCGAAATAGTAAAAGTCAGGGATTTAAATGAAACCTGCATTATCGAAGTGGATGACATTACGGAAATATTGTCCGAAAATAAATTTAAGCTGATTAATGATGCATTAAAATCACAGGGCTTTGGTAAAGTCACTTTAAATCTATCAGAAATTGATGATGATGAAAAAATTAACATAGATTATATGGAAGGTTCCTTTTCATATCGCCTCCCATACACGATAAACCTTGAAAGTACAAAAGGACAAATAGAAAATATAATTTCATATGATGAAGAAAAAATACAATTAGACAAAATAACCGTTTATGAAAATGGACTGATTAAAGGTTATGATTTTGACGATTATGAAGCTGCAATTGATGCTTTCATGAACATATTGCAAAAATTAAGAAGAAATATTTAGGTGAAATATATGCCGACAAGATACATTGGGGACGGATACTGGGAAATTGCTTCCCGTCAAATGAGTATAGTAACTAGAAGCGAACAGCAAAGATTTAAAGATGCTAAAATCACAGTCATTGGCTGCGGAGGTATCGGTGGAGAGACTATTGAAATGCTTGCACGAATGGGCATCGGAGAGCTTGTTTTAGTTGACAAAGATGCATTCGACTTATCAAATTTAAACAGACAAACTTTATCCTCAATAACTGATTTAGGTCTTGACAAAAGTGCAGTAGCTGCCGAAAAAGTTAGATTGATAAACCCATATGTTAAAGTTACCACATTTAACGAACATGTTGATCAAACAAACATTGATAAAGTTATCGGCGATTCAAACATTGTTATTGATGCTCTTGATAACGTTTTAACTAGAGTTATCGTATCAAGAACCGCAAAAGAAAAAGGAATTCCTTATATTCATGGTGCAATTCATGGAACATTAGGTCAAATCACTGTTTTCTTACCAAATAGCAATAAAACCTATGAAGAAATGTTTAACCTACCCTCTTTAGGTAAAGAATTAAATGATGAAACTATTGAAGCTTTAAAAAATGTTACTTCAGGTGTTCCACCAGTTATTGGACCTACACCAAATTTAATTGGTTGTCTTGAAGCATTTGAAGCTTATAAAATAATAACTGGAGTAGGCAAGGTTACCGTTGCTCCAAAAATATTAACATTTGACTTGTTAGATTTAGGTTCATTTTCTCTAGATGAACTTTAAATAATCTATTTTTTTAAATTTACCCTTTCAGGTGCTGTAAAAATAGTAAATCTGTTATCCCGTACAAAACCAATCATCGTAATATTGCCTGCACGAGCCACATCAATTCCTGATGATGCTGGTGCAGCATTTGAGATGATAATTGGAATTCCTACCCTAATTACTTTTATCAACATGTCCGCAGGCATTCTTCCACTATATGAAATGTAACACCTTGAAAAATCATAACCCTCTTTTGAAGCAGCACCAATGACCTTATCAACTGCGACATGACGACTTACATCTTCACGGATGATAATTTTATCCTCATATTTTAATTGCGCAACATGAACTCCCGCAGTTTTTTGCCAAATTTTAGCTTCATCAGTTAAATGCTTAATATCCTTAACAATTTGAGTTGCATCAATTTTTAAATCCGAAGTGTTAGGTTCTATTGTTTTTAACTCTGATCGGATTCCCCCCGCATTATCAGAGTTTACTCCCTGATATTCTAAGAGTCTACAAACACAGGCATGTTCACAGTTTCCTTTTCTCTCTTGAACAATACCCTCTTTTTCAAGGTCTTCTTCCGGATCATGGGATAGTTTTGTTGTAACGAGCACATTTGTACCATCTAATCGAATAGATTCAATATCAGAATAGTCCTTAATTAAACCTTCTCCAAGACAATATCCAACTGCAAAGTCTTTTAAATCTTTAGAATAAGTAGAAAATTTCCTTGGAGGCAAATAATCAATGAATAAATAAGTATACTCATCATCCACACTGTTTTCTTTAATGGTTTTATATTCACCATCTTTCCATTGTATAACATCAGTTTGTCTTAAAAATTCCATTTTCTTCAACCTCAATAATAAATATTAACAATTGTTATATTTAAATTTTATAAATAAAAAACCTTTAAATATCTAAAAAAATATATTGGAAACTGGTGATTAAATGACTCAAGACACTGAAAGAATTGATGAATTCCTAAACGAAGCAAAAGTATTTTTCTTGGCGACTGTTGATGGAGACAAACCTAAAAACAGACCGCTTGGCTTTCACTTACTAAAAGATGACAAGCTTTACTTTGGAGTAGGTGATTTTAAAGACGTCTACAAACAAATGCAGGAAAACTCATATGTTGAAATTGTCGCACTTGTAGAAACTGATTTTCTCAGATACTATGGAAAAGCAGTATTTGAAGAAGATTATGCCCTTGGAGAATCAATTGTTGCTGGAAACGAATTTTTACAAGGAATCTATAATGATGAAACTGGTTTCAAATTAGCTATTTTCCATCTTGAAGAAGCAACCGCTGAAATCAGAGACATCACCGGAAAAATCAATGAATCTTATAATTTCTAATTATCAGATTCTCTTTTTTATTTTTAACCACAACCCGCCAACTTTTAAGCAATATACGATTAAAATTGCAGTTAAATAATCTTCAAATCGTTTATAAAAAAATAGAAAAAAGAAGTTATAATAACTCTTTTCTTAAATCAATTGTGTCTTTTAAATCAGGCCCGGTAGAAATGATTGTTACAGGCACTCCGGTTTCGGTCTGAATATCCTCAATGAAAGCCTTGGTTTCAGCGGACAGTTCACCATAGTCCTGTACACGTGCGCAGTCAAATAACCTATCGACACAGGTCAATGCAATCTGTGTTGCGCCGTTGATTCTGCAGGATTCCTTTGCAAGTTCCATATCAAAGTATCCGATTCTTCTACGACGACCGGTTACAACACCATATTCTTCAAGGCCTTTACTTTCCGCTTCTTCCTGAGTCATCTCTGTTGGGAAAGGCCCTTCGCCAACACGTGAAATATAAGCCTTAAACACATTGATAACCTCATCAATCTTGGTTGGTCCAACACCCACATCAGCAGCAAATGTTGAAGCGGTAGTGTCCTTACTGGTTACAAATGGATATGAGCCATAATAAAGGGATAGGGCAAAACCCTGTGATCCTTCAATAAATACATCTTCACCATTGTCAATAGATTCATTAATTTCGAGGGATACGTCTGTAATGTAGTCCTCAAGTTCGGCAACATCACGTGCCAATTCGATGGTTCTCATTACACGATCTGAATTTGCCGGACCACATCCAGAACCGGTACTTCCTATTTTTTTAGCCAAATGCTCAGATGCTTTGTCCCTAGCCATATGATCCTCATTAATAATGGCACATCTAGGGTCAACACACATTCTTTCTTTGACATTATACTTTTTCAAGTCTTCAAATTCTTTAAACAGCACGTCAGGGTTTATTAAAACCCCTGCTCCAATCATGAGTTTTGCATCGGTGTGAACAAAACCTGATGGAGTCAACCTTAAACCATATTTTTCTCCATTAAATTCGACAGAGTGTCCTGCATTTGGCCCAACACCTGCACGAGCTATAATATTTGGCTTATCATTGTCACAAAGGTAAGTTATACATTTTCCTTTACCTTCATCACCCCATGCTCCGCCAACTAAAATACTACAAGTCATT
>JAUNXD010000173.1 GCA_030539985.1 Methanobrevibacter sp. | reverse complement strand
AGAGTATTCTATGGCCTCGTATGATTCCAATTCTTCAGGGCTTAGGAATATTGGGTTTAATCTTAACATGTACAAGTGCAGTTCTTCGGTTAATGCTTTTTTGAATTCCTCATTATGAAAATAAAGGAATGATTTTGCTGAAAACACGTCATGAAGCCTGTGGAAATCCTTTCTTTGATATGCGATTTTTAAATGTTCATTGAGATAATTTATTGCATTTTGAATAAAGTCAATGGAATTATGCTCCATCATGTAGTTTTCAAGATCGTCTAAATCAAAATAATCCAAGCATTGCTCATATATTTCAATCCATTGAGAGCCTACTAATAAGTATTCAGCGTCTTCTGTGAGTTGAAATTCATTTTCTTCAAATTCGGAGTATAGGTTATTTTCCTTTAACCGTGAAACCAAGTCGATTTTATTTCCGGATAATTTTAAATGGTTTTTTCTAAGGATTTCCTTAAGTTCACTGACCTTATAGTTTTCATACACGTTCATCCAGAAATCCTCCCCATATTTTTTGCTTTCAATCAAACCGTAATCAAATAGGATTTTCTTAAGGAGGTTCTTTTCAATGTTTATATCCGCATTATCCAATGATTCATCCAGATTTGGATTTTTCTTCAATTCCTTTAATGCCATGCGCATGCTGTATGTCGGGTTTCGCTTAGGAGTGGTGTTTTCATTTAAAAAATGCTTTTTAACTGGCTTGTCCATGTCGATTATCCGGCAGGATGAGTAGTAGTTTTTCATATATGATACCTGTTCGCCTTCGAAAAAATGGCTTAAATCCACAATCGCCCTGTCTTCCAGGTTTTCGATTTCGCTTATTTCACTTATCCCTATTGGATACTCATTCAACAATTCCCTGAAAGCCTCCTCATCATTGTTCTTATAGATTTCAAATAGCCTCCGGTTCATATCCTCACTTGCAACTAAAACATCATCATTGTCGTTTATGAACTCGTCAAGCTTATCCCCTCTCAAATCAATGACATGATCATTGCCTGCTGCAATTTTCTCAATGACCTTATCATAATCTAGAAGTTCACCGTCTGATATGTCGCATCCGCAGGTCATGCAATAATTATCCGTTAAATTAACGGGCTGATAACAATGCGGGCATAAATCACGTGTTTTTGAAATGTTTTCCAGGAACAGTTCATGCTCTTTTGACAGGTCAACACCCACCATCAGATAGGACAGTCTTGTTATCAAGCCTTCATCAGATACAAGACCTTTTTCATATTCCCTTTTCAATTGTTTAATTAATCTTAAAGCCTCATTAGTTTTTAAAGACCCATCATCAACCAGGGACATCATATAATCTGATAATCCATCTCCATCACCGAACACTGTCTCATAGTTCATCATCCCCTTGGGAAGATTATTCTTCAATCCCTTAAGTATTGTGACATACTCATCATTGTTCACTAGCATGTTAATTTTAAACTCTCTGAAGTATTCATCCATATCCATTGAGTCCCTGTTCTTGCGGCAATTATAATGTATGTCATCCCATTCCAGGACTTTTTGATAAGCGATATGGCAGACACCTTGTGTTGAAATGTCATGAAGGTATAAAGGAGAGCAGATGTTTAAATCATATAGGCTGGCTGAACATATTCCGTCATCCAAATCGAAATCGCCATGATGCAACAGATGCTCATCGCTGATGTCGAAGCCGAATGCTGTTGCGACTAGATTATCGGTTAGTTTTACTGCAAAATTGGTATGGATTAATATTTCAACCAATTGGCGTGTCGGTTCATTGAAGCTTAGAGTGGCTCCGGACATTATGATTTTAATGATTTCATCTAAAAACAGATTATTGCCTCGGAAATCCGGGAGAATGTAAATTTCATTCATGGTTAAATTATTCCCCATGAGGTACTGGTAGGTTACAAATCCAACGACCTTGCCCTCATGAAGAATTTCACTAAAGAAACTGAAGTCATTGAAGCGTATACGGTATCCTTCAACCTCCATGGAATCAAGAATATATTGATAATCATTTTTGAGTTTTTCATCAAGCACTTCTTCACCATAATTGTTAGACATTTCAGGAATGTTGTCCTCGCGAATAATGTATTTCATGATTAACACTTCTATTTCTCATAAATTATATGTATTGTTATTTTTAGATTTAACGACAACCAACCCTAAAATCTTTAATCCGCTTGCATAATGCTAATCCAAGTTGATAATCATCCTTTAATCATTATTCAGGATTTAAACTCCATATTGAGAGACATTACTTATTTTATCATCCAGTTTACCTGCCAAGTCATCATCAATATGAATTGACCCCGTTAATGGATTAGCACACTGGCAGAATTCCCAAGCCACATCATACCACATGTCACTGTCAACAGCATACTCATCGCTCAGCAAATCCGATACACTGCACAATAGCTCGCATGCAAGCTCATAACCTCCATCATTTAGGAGGTTTTCAATATCCTCAGTGATGAAGCGTGACAGGCTTCCAGCCATTCGGTTAAAATCAAGGATTTCATGATACTGGTAATCACGCCCCTTTCCCAAATCAACTATCCTATCCAGTTCATTATAATAGTAATTCTCATCAATATCCTTTTGAGGTGTTTTGAAAAGTTCTGGATGCTCTTCTACATAATACCAGAAGGCGGCTTCATGAGGACAGCAATCCTTTTGATTGCAATTGCATAGGATGTAATAAGGACTGTTGTATTTGATTTGCACTTCAATTTTAAATTCACTGTCTTTAATATCGGCTGTTATCGTATCATCTTTTCTTTCCACATTAACTAATGTTAAATCCTGTGCCTTTTTCAAATCTTTTTGATTGAATTGATATTTCCAATCATACATATTGAAAACCTTCATTTTTTAAATTTAACTCCATGAATCTTCAGATAGTTAATTAGCATTTAATCCAAATTTTCTTGTTAAAAGTTTTTCTTTAAATTTATTTTCAATACGAATAACCTCATCTTTATCCATGTCACTAGGTAAAACTCTCAATATTGAAAACTGAAACTCATTATATCGTTCTGGATGTTTATCAAGGAGTTCTATTATTTTCTTATCATCACCATCTTTTGTATTTACATATGAAGTCCAACGTTGCAATATTCCTTTTTCCCCATATGCAGATCCAACATACCTTTCCCCAGTTTTTGTATCTACAATAAGATATATTCCATAAACATTTGAAAGGGCAGTATGCCAATCAGAATATACATCTGGATAATCAATTATCTCTTTTAATTTTGGATAAAGTAGAATAACATCATCATAACTTGAAAATGGAATTTTTTTCTCTTTTTGAATAGCAATTACTTCTTTTTCAGTAGTAGCTTTTTGATGCCACATACGATAACCTTCACCCCATTCAATCATAAGACGTTGTTCAAACTCTTTAAAAGTATCTAATCTCTCTAATTCAAAATATTTTCCATTGCCATCAAAATCTTCAGGTGCAACAAATCCTTCAGGCATATTTTCTGGAATATTTGAATATTCTCCGTTAACTTTATAAAAACTATCCAAAATTGCAGTAGTGCCTTCACGACTAATAAATACTAACCAATAATCATATTTATTTTTAAAATTTTCTTTTTGAATACACGTATACTCTTCTACCATATTATTATTGACATATTGTCTGCATTTATCATTTGAAAGTACATGTCTTATTAACATTATATTTTTAGGGTCAATATCTGTTTTTTTTAAA
>JAUNXD010000172.1 GCA_030539985.1 Methanobrevibacter sp. | reverse complement strand
TTTCTCATGGATTTCTTCCTTGAGAGCTTCAACTTTTTCCTCAATAGGATCGATGTCATCAGAAGCTAAATCTTCAACGCTGTCTTGTGAATCTTCTACAGTTGCTTCTTCTGCCTCTACAACTGGTTCCGCTTCAACAACGACAGGTTCAGTTTCTTTTTTTGAAGATGTAACTTGGACATCATCAGATGTGTTTGATACATCAATATTGATGTCATTTTCTTCTTTATCCTCTTTAAACAAGGATTTTAAACGATTTATTATAGACATTGAAAACACACCTCGGATTATCATCGGATAATCTCCTCAAATCCATAATAATATTCTTTAAAAAACCATATATAAACCTTACTAAAATTTTAGAAAGTGTAATCAAAAAGGTTACAGTGAATGAAAAATTTTTATAAACCAAAAAAATCAATATACACATAAGAACAAAAAGGAAAGACGCAAATGATAAAAAAATTCGAAATCAAATCACATGACGGACCCGGCAGAATCGGCAAGATTGAAAATGAATTAAGTCCAAAATTATTTTCAAAAACAGATTTGAAAATCGCCCCAAATGAAGGTTCCTCACATAATGTTGATCGAGAAATTGCTGAATTCAATGTTAAAGAAACATTAAGACTTGCTAGAGAAAATGTAGATGAATGTGACATTGCAGTAATTCAGGGCTCAAAATATCTTGATTTGAGGGTTGAATGTTTAAAACAGCTTGAAGATATTGGATATAACGGATTCATAATTGCAAATGGAGATGCACTGCTGACCAATCCAAAAGAACTTGTTGAAACAGTTGTTACTTTAAAAAAAGAAGCTAAAAAAACAAGTTATTTCATATTTTCATTTACAGAAATATCATTTATGCCAATATTGACCTATATGGGAATTGACGGATTTTTAACAGATTCTGCAAACTATTACAGTCATTTGAATGTATTGCAAACACCAACAAAAGCATATGACCTGAATACCTACCCCATTTATGAAAACATTTCACAGGAAGAACTTGAAAAAATAAATCTTGATAATATGGAGTTTGTCATAAAAGAAATCCATGCCCATATCAAAAACAAATCCCTGAGAAATCTTGTGGAGGAAAGATCAGGGACAACACCCCAAAATATTTCCACATTAAAAATTCTGGATAGGAACTATATGGATTACCTATTGGAATACACACAATTATTCTAAAATCTCAAATGAATCAATAATATTTTTGAATTCACGCTCTGACTCACCGGAGACGTCAAGTGTCCTCAATTCAAAAATATAGATATTTTTTTCTTCTATGAACACATAAGTATGTATATCAAAGTTTATTTCAGGAGTGTCCATGTTTGCATGAAGCTTAATGGCGTCCTTTCCTGCAATCTGTGTGAAGTCAGATGCTAAAATCACACCCCCATCATCTGAAATCGCATCTTCCATGAAAATCTTGTAATCATCGAGATTTGTGGCTGTGGGAAACATCACAGCATTAAGCAGGTTATCCTGACCTTTGGACAGAGTCGCTATGCAATCCGGATTTGAAAGAATGTCTGCCTTTTCAACTTCCCAGCTGTCAGGATAGTGGAATGTGATTTTTCCGGTATTGAATGTTTTCATGAATCATCCTCTTTTTTTGATGAAACATCAATTGTTTCTGGAGATTCATCAAGAGTGTCAATATATTTGGAGAATGGTTCCGGAAGTTTTGGCATCACTTCTTTTAGGATTTCAGCAGCGTCAAGTTCTAAAGCCTGGCCTGAAAGCAGTTGCTGAACATCAAAGTCAAAGTCAAAAGGTTTGAGCAAATCATCGGTAGGTACCCTTAAATTAATTTTTTTCTTGTTTAATATCATTTTAAAAGTGCTTGTATTTCTTATCTGCTCATTCATGTCTTCAACAGTGCTTCTGATATCATATGCTATAGCTCTATTCTTCTCATTTACATCATGTTTAGATTTTTCAATAGATTTTTCCAAATCCTTGACCAAAAGGGCATTTCTTCTGTTAATGTTATCCCTTGCCTCATCAATGACAACATTGATTGCATTTAAAATGGATTTGTTCAGTTCCACATTATATGCAAGAATCATCCTATTTTTATAGTCAAGTTCCTTAAAAATAGCCACCCTTTCATCATTGACTTCCTTGAGCTCCTTATTTAACTCATAAATTTCATCTTTGGCCTTTACAAGTTCATCCTTATCGGACAACTGCTCCTTAAGAGTTCCCACATCATCAAAAAATGATCCTTTAAGAGTCTGGATTTGACTTTGGAGCTCTTCGATTTCAGCGTCTTTCGCTTCAATGATATGATGGAACTCATCAAGCTTTTCATCTGAAAACTGATTGTCAATTAATTTTTCATAATCCTTTTGAGACAAAACCATTACCAACTCTTCATCTTCAAATGGATCCTCTTTTTTAAGGCTAACCTGTTTCTGTTTTGATTCCTTTTCAACAGAATTGCCGTCCTTATCCTTACTGGTATATTTTTTTGTATATACCCTAACAGTTCTAAAATCATCACTTTCCATTATTGACACCACTCTATAATTATAAATAGATTCGTTTAATTTAAATAGTTAATGTAAAAAAAGAAAAAAAGAAGAAAAAAAATTTTATTCATCTTCTCTTTCCATCCACAATAACATTGCTTCCTCGATTGCTTTTGAATACCATCCAGTTTGGAATAACATTTTATTGGAGGCTATTTTGCGAAAATTCAAGTCAATGTCATTATTGATGCTAATTGTAACGCGTCTGTTTTGAGTCATAGAAATAGATTGCACATACTACTTTATAAATGTTTTAGTGTTTTCTTAGGTCATTTTGATATGGAAATTTTAATATTATACTTACATCGAAAATTAACTTTTTACACAAAGTAATTTTAAAAAATTAAAAAGGAATATACCCACTAAATCAGAATATAAGCTCCCCATCAAAAAATAAAAAAAATAATAAGGAGTATTTTTACAAAATATCCCTTTTACAGCAATATCAGTTTTTAACAAAAAATCAAATGAAAAGTTTTATATATTAGTATAACATAACTAATAAACGATGTGAATTTATTTTCATATCTCATGATGAACATCAGTCAACCATTTTATAATCTCCAAAATGATTAGAATATGTTCAAAAGGAAGTAGAAATACACTACTACTTCCACTCCCCCTATTAATTTTAAAAACCTAGACATCATCAAGTATTTTTGAGTCAGCTCCCGCTATTTCTACGAGATATTCCGCTTCAACAATATGGAGCTTTGAAGGAATAACAATACAGTGAAGAGGACCTCCAAAATCAAAATCAATCAAATCCTCAATTTTTCCGGCCCTAACCACAACATCCCGAGAACCTACGCGAGCAATACCCATGGCCAAACTGTCCGGCGTAATTAATCCTTCCCTATCCAAATCATCATAAATACTCATCAAATATTTCAAGCCCTCGTTTACAGTCATGTATCTGTCCTTATGGGCCTGAATGTCAAGCAGAACCAAAGTATGCAAATCCATTTTAAGATTTTCCTCAATTGCTTCATAGGGAGACTTCGGATAAAAATTATAATCGGGAAAAGGTATTGTGGTTACTTTTCCAAACTTATATCCCTGAAGACCGGAAATTGCAGGTGCTGAAGATAATATTGATGATCCGTGAATCACCTCAAATTCTATTCCTTTTTTAGAGCACTGAACCAAAAAGTCACTGTGAGTGGTTGCAATCAATGGGTCTCCACCAGTAATTAAAGCAACATC
>JAUNXD010000171.1 GCA_030539985.1 Methanobrevibacter sp. | reverse complement strand
CTTTTATTCATATTAATCCTCCAAAGGTAAGATAATATGATATTTATTAAAAATCGTTTAAATAATTTATTATATTTCCATTATTCCATTAAAAGAAGATATAAGGAATAATAATTCAAATAATTCGAAAATATTGTAAAATAATATAAACAGATAAATAATTTTACACTAAAAAAAATAAAAAAAAGTAGATGAATCATCTTTTGGAATTCATTTCTTTAATATCGTCATGATAATAAAATCCAACCGTTAATATCATCAATAATACAATCAACGAAATTCCAGTGATTTTAAAGAATTCATCTTCATCAATAATAATTTGTTTCACTACAGATTGAGATTCGGAACCTGGATTTCCTGTATTTCCTGAACTTGCTTCAGAAGCACCAGCCGCTGCAGTATCAGATGTGTCGTAACTTTGTGAAACATCATTTACCTGATTGTTTGCACTGTTACTCGGATCAGCTTTTTGGCTATGTGTACTGTTTCCATTGGAATTACTGTCCTGAGTAGTTTTTCCACTGCCTCTATTTGCACTTCCTCCAGTACCGTCTCCACTTCCATCACCGTTACCATTTCCGCCACCTGTTCCAATATCCTCATACAATTGATAATTTGGAATTGACGGATAATTATATGATGGAGTTTGACCATTTATGGCCTGAGATGTTTTTGTATTGGAGTTATAGGTATTATCCCTACGTGAATTGTCCACAGTAGCTTTAACCAAATCCCCATTGTCTGCATTAACAGTGAATGTTCCAGCACCACCTTTTATAGTGATACTTACTTTTTGACCATTATCTGTTGTATAGGTTAATGTTCTATCTGGAAGCAAACTGGCAACATTTCCATTTGAGTCTGTGAATAATGCCTGGAATTGATTAGGGCCGATTTGAGTGACCGTAAATCTAATATTATTTGTTTTGATTTTAGGACATACTCCTTTAAAATCAGTATACCAATTGTCACCTAAATCCAATTTAACTCCATTTTCTTGATAATAAGTATCCTTTGCCTCAACATCCATGTGAAGATTGCTGAAAATTGCATTATAACTTATTTCTTGGTTTTTTGGTTTTACATAACTGTCAAAGAATTGAATACCATTCTCCCAATTATTTGTTATTACATTTGATTGAACAACATTACTTCCAATGTGAGCCATTGAGATACCGTTTCCACGGTTTGCATCGACATCATTTGATTTGATATTAATGTTGTCACCCGCATTTTGTATTAAAATACCATCTTTAATATTTTTAGATATGGTATTCTTGTTAATTTGGACGGAACTTGGACCGTCACCATAATTAACTCCATTAATTGATTTTCCCAGATAAATACCATTTTTACCGTTGCCTGAAATGGTATTTCCATGAATGTATACATTGCTTGACTTGGCCACTTCAATACCATTTGCACCATTGCCTGTAATTTTATTGTTAAAAATATATGAATAGCTTGACTTGGCAAGACTTATACCACTTTTTGAGTTTCCAACAATATTATTTTTAGTGACATTCAGGTATTTAGTGTCTAAAGCAACAATACCATTACCGTGACAGGTTATATCATTATTGTAAATAGTTACATAATCTGCACCATCAATATGGACTCCATCACCACTTCCTTCAATTTTAAAACCCTTTACTTTTGTTAGGGAAGCTTTTGAACCTTTGATAGTGATTACAGGAGATGATGAACTTGATTTTAAGGTTGTACCCACATTACTTTGCAGTGTCAAACATTTAGTAATGACCAAGTTGATATTTGAATAGCTTGAACCCTTAAACAAAATCACATTATTTGCTTTTGCATTGTCAATAATGTTTTGGATTTGAGAATTACTCATTCCACTTTCCACTTCACGAGTATTATCCATTGTGATTTTGGTAGTTAAACTAGAAGCTTTGTAATTTGAATTTCCAGCAAATTTAGTTACAATATTATATGATCCATCATTTAATCTTATTTGCAGTGAAGCGATTCCTGACGAATCAGTACTTTGAGTGTAACTTTTACCATTTACCGTGAATGTAACTTTAGTGTTTTTAAGCGCATTATTGCTTGAATCCAATAATTTAACCTTAAAGTAATCTCCAATTACATCAAAATCCGTTTTACTTGCAACATCAATGTGAGTATTTATGTTAGCAGATTGCAAAACTTGTGTTTCATTTGTAGCTTCTAAAATAGGTTCCTCTGAAATGGACAATTCATCAACGGCTTCTGTTGAATTGTCCACCTCCTGAGCGGCACAAACATTTATCGTTAGTAATGTCAATACAAGAAGACCCATTATTATGATTTTTCTATCCATGTTTCACCTCCTTTATGCTCGATTTAGAAGAATTAATTATTGAAAATAATCCTCATAATATAATATATAATATTTAATAGTATATATTATTGACTTTTTTAGTAAAAAATAGATATTTAATAAAAATAAGAATTATTATAAAAGAATTTATTAAACTAAGAATAAATAAAAAAGAAGAAAATATTGATATATAATAATGTAATATCGTATTTAAAAAAAAATAAATTTGAAATTCACATCAAATCGTGAATTTCATCTTTAATATATATTACTACAATCACTGCTGAAATAATGGCTAAAACAGACATTACAAGAGAAGTCTGTCCAAATGCAGATACTGAAAGGTGGTTATGACCTACATTTCCTCCGGCAAATGCTGCCATCAACACCACTGCTACAGCAGATCCTATTGCACCTATGATTTGCCTTACGGTATTGTTGATTGCTGTTGCATCCTCAACATCACCTGACACAACAGCAATTGTCCAGGTTACGGCAGGCATCAGTCCTAAACCAGCTCCTATTGCACGCACAACTTGAGTTACTACCATGTATGTAACGGAAGTTGTTTGGTTGTAAGTCATCATCAACAAGTATCCTACAACCGTAAACAGGCAGGATAACAATAAAACCTTGCGAACACCAAACTTGTTGGCCATTAACGGTCCTATAAAGTTAAATACAATCATCATCAAGGTTGCCGGAAGCAGTATGATTCCTGCTGTTGTTGCATCGTGATGCGCTATGCTTTGAGCAAACAACGGCATGATTACATTCAATCCACACATTGTGAAATAAAGTATAGCTGAAAACAATGTTCCAAAGAAGAAATACTTGTTTTTCAATGCATACAAGTCAACCAATGGAGTTTCAATGCCGAATTGTCTTTTAACAAACAATACCAATGAGATTGCACCGATTACAATCGGCAAGATTACCCAAATCAGGTTAAATCCGTTTTCTGCAATGTTTGAAAATCCAAACATTATTCCAACACATGCCAATACACACAGTATTAATGATGAAATATCCAATGGATAATGCCCTGTTTCAAATTCCAGTTTAACTACAACATATGAAACCAATATCAGTACCGCAATAATTATGGCAAATATCAAAAAGATTGATCTCCATCCGACAGAATCTATAATGAATCCTCCGGCGGTTGGTGCCAATGCAGGTGCAATTCCGATGATAAATCCAAACAGTCCCATATATACCTGCCATTTTTCTTCAGGAATTACCTTGAACAATACTATTTGTGTAATTGGAAGCAGAATTCCTGAACCGATAGCCTGAACTACACAGGCAAATATCAATACTTCAATGTTTGGAGCAAAATATGCTATAACAGACCCTATTAAAAACAAAATCAATGAAGACAATAAAATTGTCTTAACCTTGAATCTACGGGTAAAAAATGCGGATAATGGTATCATAACTCCCAAAACTAGCAAAAATGAAGAGTAAATCCATTGAGC
>JAUNXD010000170.1 GCA_030539985.1 Methanobrevibacter sp. | reverse complement strand
TTGCCATAAGATAGATGAAATTTCATTACAAAATTAAAAATCAAAAACTATATGAAATCGTTGAAAAAAAGGCTAAAGAATTGCACACGACCATTGATGAATTAATATGGGGTTATATTAATCGAGGATTGGTTGATGATGCGTTTGATGAGGATATTTTCAACAAGCTACACTCAAAAAAATATTTGTCCGAGATTGATGAAGCATTGGGTCTTGATTAATTGACCCAATTTATTATTTTTTTTAATTTTCACCAACACACCAAAATCAATATTCATGTAATGAAGATTATTAAAAATGCTTCTGAAAAACATAGTGCTGAGGAAATTGCGGAATTTCATGGCATGTCTGTTAGTGACGTTAAAAGATATCTTGAAATGTAGGATATTCCATCAATTTTAACAATTTTTTTCTATTTTTTCATATAACATTATTTTTTTAAATACTATGATGTACATACTTATTATTAAATTAAATTTTTTAACAAATATTAGGTTGGGTTAATTTTGTTTGAATCGTTAAAGAAAAAATTTTCTAAAACTAGTGAAAAACTAGAAGAAGAGCTTATAGAAGAAGCAGAAGCAGAAGACAACCTTCAAGAGGAATCAGGTTCCAGATTTTCATTCTTCTCATTCGGTAGGAAAAAGGAAAAGCCTGCTGAAGAGGATAATTTACTTCCTGAAGCCGAAGAGGAACCTGCTGAAGAAAGAGATGATGAAGAGGTTGTAAAAGAAGAGAAGAAGTCTCGCTTCTGGAGCAGAAACAAAAGTGATGAGGAAACTCCTGAAGAAGAGGAAGAGGAAACTCCTGAAGAAGAAGTTGAAGGGAAAAAGTCCCATTTCTGGAGTCGCAGCAAGGACAGTGAAGATGAGGATTCAGATGATGAATCTGAAGAGGAAGCTGAAGAGGAGAAAAAGTCCCATTTCTGGAGTCGTAACAAAGACAAGGATAAGGAAGATGTTTCAGCTGACGGTGAAGCGAAAGGAGGTTTGTTCTCATTTGTTCGTGAAAAGACCATTCAGGAAAAGCATGTTGAAGACATATTGTTTGAACTTGAAATGGAACTTCTGCAGGGGGATGTTGCAATGGAGGTTGCAACAGAAGTTGTGGATGGTGTTAAGGATAATCTTGTCGGTAAAAAAATCAAAAGAAGCAATGACATTACCGAATACACCTACTATGCCCTAAGGGATACCGTTGCAGGAATCATCGACATTCCGGGCAAATCAATGACCGAAATGCTTGAGGAAAAGAAAGCTCAGGGAGAGCCTTTGGTCGTGATGTTTGTGGGAATTAACGGAACCGGTAAAACCACAACAATCGGAAAACTGGCAAATTACTACCTCAAAAAAGGCTACACTCCTGTAATTGCAGCTTCAGATACATTCAGGGCAGGGGCAATCGAACAGGTTACCCATCACGCTGATAATGTAGGGGTTAAAATCATCAAGCACCAGAAAGGTTCCGATCCTGCAGCAGTTGCATATGATGCTGTTGAACACGCAAAGGCCCAGGGCAAGGAACTGGTTTTAATCGATACTGCTGGAAGAATGCAGACCAATACCAACCTTATGGATGAAATGAAAAAAATCAAAAGGGTTTCCAAACCTGATCTGGTCATATTCGTAGGGGATGCAATAACTGGTAATGATGCAACTGAACAGGCACGTAAATTCAACGAGGCAATCGATATCGATGGTGTAATCCTTACAAAAGCCGATGCGGACAGTAAGGGAGGAGCATCTCTTTCAATTGGTTATGTAATCAAAAAGCCAATCATGTTTTTAGGCGTCGGCCAGGGATATGATGACATCATGGAATATGATGCGGAATGGATGTTGAATCAGCTGTTCTCCGAAGATGAGGAAGTTGCAGATGAAGCTTAGGGACCTATTGCTGATACTTTTGACAATACTAGTAATATTTGCGGTATTTGTAACAATATTCAATCCATCAACCTCCGTCGTTGATGTTGAAGACAAGGAAAACGTCTCAATAGCGGTAACAGGGGACGTGATGTTTGCCCGTAAGATGCCGAATGTATTGAGCATGGATTCTTCTCCATTTGAAGGGGTAAGTGATGTTGTATCCAATGTCGATTTGCTTTTGGTCAACTTTGAAAATGCTGCAACCTCATCCGGAAATGCGGTGAAAGGTGATGTTCCGCTGAGCTGCAGCCCAAGCTATGTGCCGCTTTTAAAGGCTAACAATCTGACAATAGCCTCCCTTGCAAACAACCATGCATTCGATTACGGAATAGATGGAATGCACGACACTCTCGATAACCTTAAAAGCGCAGATATCACTCCAATCGGTGCCGGAGACACAGAAGATGAGGCACATGCCGCTGTCGTAAAGGAGGTCAACGGAAGGAAAATCACAATCCTCAATTACATGGACTCAAACAATTTCGCAGAATACTCACAGGAAGTCATGCCTATGGCAAACGGTTCAAACCCGGGATATTCCGCATATGACTCAGAGGATGCTCAAAAGCAAATCGCTGAGAATAATGATTCCGATTTGATTGTTGCTTACCTGCACTTCGGAAACGAATATTCAAACTCGCCGAATGAGGATCAGATAAAAATAGCTCATGAATTGATTGACTATGGGGTTGATGTTGTTCTTGGAGCCCATCCGCATGTAACACAGGGTATAGAAATGTATAATGGAAAACCGATCTTTTATTCATTGGGCAATTTCATATTTGACCAATCCAACGAAGCGACACACTCAGCATACTTTGTAAAAATCGATTTGGTTGGGAATACCGGTGAATGTACAGTCTATCCGATATATATTTCAAATTACTTGCCGAAATACATGAGTTCAGATGACGGATCTTCACTTTTAAGCAATCTGTCTCCTAAATGTGGTGAAATGGAGATAACAAGTGAAGGAACTGGTAAATTAAGTTTTAACTTGACTGATTAAGGATGGAAATTCCATCCTCAATTATTTGTTTTTGCCTTATTTTTTAATTTTTTTCATTTAGTAAATTTTTGAACCTCTCCTGTTCTACAGCCTATGATGTTCAATAACCTTCTTTTAATTTAACATGTTGAAGTCAATATTGATTTAAAATAGTTATTTTTACAAATGAAAAGCAATATTTACTTATTTAAGTACATAGCTTTTTATGCTATTGAATTTAATATAATAATGTCTAGATATGTCATATCTGGGACAGTCAATAGAATTTAGAAAGGAGAATTGTCATGTTAGATTTAAAAAATATTGCGCCTGTTCCTGATGCCATGGACAAAAGTTTCAGATTTACGGGTGATCAATGGGCAAGGGATTTGCACGAAAATTTAAAATTACCCGGCAAATTCATTAAACTGCTGTTAAATGATACGGTCCTTGACCCAAAAAAAGGAATTAGAATGGATATATTGGAGGTTGTGGAGCTTGAAAATGGTGAGTATATCATTATCAATATCGAACACCAATCCCATGTATTGGATGATGCAAAACTCAGAATAATCTATGATTATAAAGTTTACTCCCGATGCAAATATGATCTGCCGGTTCTTACAGTTGTAATCAGCCCATATCCTAAATATCAACATTCCAACATATATAAACAGACTGAATCCGATATACTCGAACCAGTATTCATTACTATTGATGAAACCGAAATTAATAAAAGATTAAATATCTTGAACAACAATATTAATAATAAAAATATTAAAAATTCTATGGTTCTTGATATATCATTAATTTCAATATTTGTATTGAAAAACAGATATAAGATTCTAAAACAACTATGTCTGATACTTAAAAATGCCATAGGCATTAAAGGAAAAATTAAAAAAGATAT
>JAUNXD010000169.1:2824-3836 GCA_030539985.1 Methanobrevibacter sp. | reverse complement strand
TTAAATAGACTCTTTGAAAAGTATTAAATATTTTAAACTTAAACATAATATTATAAGTCATAATTAGGTTTAAAGATGAAATTAAAATTAGCATTTATAATCGGAGTTCTAATATGGGTAATATCATCCATACTTACTGAAATACTGAACCCGATATTTACTTCAAATCTTCCCCACGTCAATATTATTGTGCCTATAATCACAATACTGGTAACCGGACTGGGAGGAATAATATATATCAGGAATATCGAAACAAATGAGGTTATTGAAGGTTTTATCGTTGGAGTATTATTTGTTATAATAGACATTATTTTAGATTATTCCTTTTTCATTTTACCTAACACAGGAAACCTGATTCTTGGAAATTACCAACTGCACCTCATTTCAATAACAATAATTACAATATTGATTACAACATTTTTAGGTTATTTAGCCCAAATGAAAATTGATTTAAAATAAGGAGACAATATCATGATACCTAAAACTCATCCTCGTTATGAATCTTTACTGTTAAGAGAAAAAATGGTAAATGCATCTAAAAAAGGATACCTTGCTGATTCAGCCATGATTGCACATGGTCGAGGCGAAGCATTTGATTACCTGATTGGAGAAAAAACAACCTACCCTGCCAAAAGGGCAATGTATGTTGCAGTGGCCGCACTGCTTTTATCAAACAATCCTGTGATATCAGTTAATGGAAACGCAACCGCCCTTGCATGCGATGAAATAATCAAATTGGCACAAACAGTCAACGCAAAAATCGAAATCAATTTATTTTACAGAACTGATGAAAGGGTAAAAATCATAAGCCAATTATACAAAGATCACGGTTATGAAAAAGTTTTAGGTACACTTGATGATGACATTGAATATCTGACTGACATTAAAAATGACAGAGCATCTGCCAGTAAAACCGGAATCTACAGTGCAGATACAATATTAATTCCACTTGAAGATGGAGACAGAGCTGAAATATTGAAAAAAAGCGGAAAAAACATAATAACAATTGATT
>JAUNXD010000169.1:0-2814 GCA_030539985.1 Methanobrevibacter sp. | reverse complement strand
AACTTCAAAAATGTCTGACGTATCCATCATGGACAATATCGTTCGTGCGATTCCGTTTATGACTAAAATAGCAGAAGATTTAAAGACACAGGACAAGCAGGTTCTTGTGGAAATGGTTAACGATTTTGACAATGAAGAGAATCTTAAAGAATCTTTACAACAAATTAGATTAAAAGAGTGAATATTATGCAAGTAATGGGAATATCCGGCATGCCAGGATCTGGAAAAAGTTTAGTTTCCGATGTTGCAACCGAAAGGGGAGCAATTATCGTAAGTATGGGAGACATCATACGTGAAGAAGCTAAAAAAAGAGGCGAAAGTACAAAAGAAACTGCCAGCAATTTAAGGGTAGAACATGGTGAATACATAGTATCCGAATTGACAATCAAAAAAATAAAAGAACTTCAAAATCAGGGCTGTGAAAAAGCCATTGTTGTTGAAGGAATAAGAAGCCATCATGAAGTTGACATGTTTAAAGAAAACTTCGATAACTTTATAATCCTTTCAATTTTTGCCAATCCTGCAATACGTTTCGAAAGACTTTTAAAAAGAAAAAGAGCAGATGACTCACCTGACTATGAGGGTTTCAGAAAAAGGGACATGCAGGAATTGGGTTTCGGAATAGGTACTGTAATCTCCCTTTCAGACAAGATGATCATCAATGAAAGTGATTTGGAAAGCTGTTATAAAGAAATAAATGATTATTTCGATGAAATCAATCTAAAATAGCATCTTCGATAATGTAAACACCACTGTCAAGGTGCCATTCTTTTTTATATTTTAATATTTTTATTTTCCTTTTAAAAATAGGGCCGTCAATGGCCAATGTTTCGGCTTCGCCGCCTTCAAATGCAATATCAATACCATATTTTTCATTGAGTTTTATCAGCTCATCAATGGTTTCATCATCGATTTGGCGGCCTAACCATGACTCATCCAATCCCCAGGCTGCAACGCCACATATGATAACTTTAAAACCTAAAGATACAATTTTTCTCATGTATTCAAGTTCATCAACATGCCAGTATGGCGATATAATCTTTAAGCCGACTTCACATCCCAACTTTTCAATTCTTGATTTTTGATATGTGGAATAAAGTGCACCTGTATATATCGCCTCAATACCCAAACTCTTAAGCTTTAAAAAGGCATCTTTTAAATCATTAAGTTCCTCTTCCTTAATACCCTCAGTTTCAACAGACATTATCGGAATATCAAGGGCTTGTGAAAGCAAATCGGTTATATGAATATTCGGAACATGAAACATGTAGGACTCATCATTTTTAGATTTGACAGAAAGAAGATATTTCACATCTTCTTTCGCCTCCAAAGCAGCATGGACAGCCATGGTACTGTCCTTACCTCCTGAAAATAAAACCGCAACATCCATATTATCTTTTACGTTTCTTGTTCATGAACTTATTAAATCTTCTATATGCAGGAACAACAGAATCCATATAAATTCCTATTATTGCCACAATAATGCCGACAACACCGCAAACAAGTGTAAACTGAACATTTGAAAGCATTGAAGAGTTAGTATTATTTAAGCTGTCCTGAACCGGACCTTCAACGTTGCTTGCCACAATACCCTGATCAAGCAATGTCTGTTCAAAATCATCGATTTTCGCTGAATCAACAACTAAAACCGCTTTGATTTGTGCATAGGATATTGTTTCACCATATACCAATTTATACCAATCAGAAAAGGATTTTAATGCCTGTGATGAAGTATAATTATCATCAATTTCTATGTTAATCTTATCGGAAGTTACATTGTAATCCTTATAATGGGAATCGATATTGCCAACGATGGAATCGAAATAATCATGCTCCCTCTGATTAAAGCTCCACATAGGTATCGAAATCGAAGTTTCCTTAAATGACTTGAAACCGTCCATTTGGGACAGCTTATCATTTAATTTATTGGTATCAATTGAGGAAGACAAATCCAGATATAAAGTTTCTTCATTGTTAGGCATGTTTTTTTCAACAACACTTGCAACGGCAGGCAGTTCCTCATAAATCGGCTGTAAGAAGAATGCCCCTCCAATACAACCGATTAAAAATGCTACTACAAGCACTAAAAGAACTTCACGTTTGGGCATGTATTGTCTCAACATTCCTATTGAAAAAACAAAAATCATCATTATTAAAAATAAAACTATGTAAATAATTGTTGTAATGATATCCATAATTCACACGCCATTTAAATATTATATTTAAATATTTATAAAATAATAATTAAAATAACTTTGTATAAATTCTCATTTTTTTGCTTTCAACAGGCCATTCAACAACGATTATAGTTTTACCTTCTGCAAGATTTATGTCTGATTTAGCCATATTGGAATTACAATCCACTTTCACAAGTTTTGATGAACCGTCATTTAGTTTTATTTTCGATGAAACATAACTGCTTGTCACAGTTACCTTAACTGCATGTCGTGAGTCAATATTTACACTTTGCTTTGATCCCTGACCTTCGCCATACACCTGCTGGATTGCCTGAGCAATTTTGGACAAATCGGATTTAACCTTTAACGTATCCGAAACATCCAAAGTGTTTTCAACACTTTCCTGAGTCAACGGCAGAGTAAAAACAATCAACAGGATTAAAGAAATTGCAAATATCAGCATATACTCCAATGCCACCTGTCCACCATTATCATTTATCATCATATCACCAACACCATGTTTTTAGCAAATAACATTATTATGTCTCCATAAAAGACCGCTATCAGAAGTCCAGCAAATATCGCCGGCGCAAACGGATAGGATATCTTTATTGATATTGAATCTCCAATGTATCCC
>JAUNXD010000168.1 GCA_030539985.1 Methanobrevibacter sp. | reverse complement strand
TACCGATAGCCGCAAAGGTTTGGGTTAATTCCTTGTAGGAAATATTTCCCATGTGTCCGATTCTGAAAATGTTTCCTTTCAAGTGATCCTGGCCTCCAGCCAATTCAACGCCGTATTTGTCACGTGTAGTGCCTCTAAAGTCAGCATCAGTGATTCCTTCAGGCATTTTGACTGCGGTTACTGTAGCAGATGAAACAGCTTCATCAGCGAACAGTTCAAGACCTAATGCTTTAACTGCATCAACGCTTGCTTTAGCAGCTTTGTGGTGGCGAGCAACCCTGTTTTCCAATCCTTCTTCCATAACCATTTTTAAAGCTTCATTCATTGCATAGGTAAGTGAAACTGAAGGAGTGTATGGAGTTTCAGGTGGCACTTTGTCACCGCTTTTTCTTACAGCTTTCATGTCAAGATAGTATGTATTGGTTTCCACCTTATCAACAGCTGCCCATGCATCGTCGCTTAAGGTAATTGCGGCCATGCCCGGTGGTGCGGCAAGACATTTCTGGGATCCGGTAAGACAGACGTCAATTCCGAACTTTTCAACGTCAACATAGTCTCCACCAAGAGAGGATACTGTATCTACAATGTATAAGGCATCATAATTTTTCATTACTTTACCTATTTCTTCAATAGGTGCAGCAACACCGGTTGAAGTTTCATTGTGGATTACACTTACTGCTTTAATGTCTTCGTCTTCATCAAGAGCTTCAGCGATTGCTTCAGGTGAAACAGCAGTTCCCCATTCAACAGCCAATTCTTTGGATTCGATTCCATGGGTCTGTGCGATTTTCATGAAACGTTCTCCGAATTTTCCGCCAACAACATTCAACATTTTTTCTCCAGGCGCTACAGTGTTTGCAATTCCTGCCTCCATTGCAGCAGTTCCGGATCCGGTTAATAAATAAGAATTATTTGGGGTTTGGAAAACTTTACTCATTAATTCAGTGGTTTCAGTTAAAATTTCTCCATATTTTGCACTTCTGTGGTTTACAACTGCCTGTGACATTGCATTGAGTACTCTAGGATGCACTGTTGTAGGTCCAGGAAGCATTAATAAGATATCATTCATTAAATTTCCTCCAATTGTATAAGCTTTTTAAGCTATTTATATTTTTTA
Source organism: Methanobrevibacter sp. (assembly GCA_030539985.1). Taxonomy (GTDB): domain Archaea; phylum Methanobacteriota; class Methanobacteria; order Methanobacteriales; family Methanobacteriaceae; genus Methanocatella. The sequence continues at coordinate 2,735 of JAUNXD010000168.1, read as the reverse complement.
CCTTTATACTTATTAAATATTTTTAATACTTTAATTATTCACTTTTTAACTATTTTTAAATGTACATTTTATGACAATGTTTAATTTTAGTTTATATTCAATACTACTTGTTTAAATACTTTAAAATCATATATTATACTATGCAATTTAGTGGTGAGGAATTGACTTTCCGAAGGTTATTCAACTATGTTTTCGGCCTCTACATGATAACATTGGGGGTTGCATTTTCAATCAAATCAGGTTTGGGTTCGGCACCGGTGAGTTCCATTCCATATGCAATGGATTTGATATGGCTGATTAATATTGGCGTTGCAACGTTCATATTTCATGCAATACTTGTCTTAATAGAATGGATTCTGTTAAGGGAGAGATTTGCTAAAAAACATTTCTTGCAGGTATTTGTTGGAGTCCTGTTCGGCGTATTCACTTCCTTTTCAGTTTCTTTGATGAGTTTCGTTCCTCCTGCCGATTCATTGCTTTTGGCCTTTTTGATGTCATTACTTTCAATATTTTTCATTGCGTTGGGTTTGTTTTTCTACGTTCCAACAAATCTAATTCCATTGTCAGTTGAAGGGGTTACACAGGCAATTGCAATCGTATCCAATAAGCCATTTTCAAAAATCAAGGTATATCTGGACACATGCATAGTCTTAACTGCACTGATGTTAAGTTATGGATTTTTAGGCCAATTGGGAAGCGTTGGGATTGGAACCATTCTTGGGGCATTATTCATTGGGACTGCAGTTAAATATATCCACAAATTGAATTTGCGCATAACCGGCAATCATGTAGATTTAAAAAAGATGTAACATATATTAAGTATCATGATAAAGAGGATTTGTTCATTTGTTGTAGGGTTATTCATAATGTCGCTTGGTGTGGCATTTTCAATTGTGTCTATGCTTGGAACAACTCCAATAAGCTCAATATCCTATTCTTTAGCTTTAATCACTAACATCAACATTGGAATCACAACATTCATATTCAATGCTGCCCTGATACTTGTTCAATTTCTAATTTTAAGGTCAAAATTTCACAAAAAAAGACTTTTGCAGCTCATAAACTGCGTTCTTTTCGGATACTTCACAGATCTGGCCTTGTATCTTGTTTCATTCATTCCATTTGACGGATCTGTTTTGATGATGATAGTGTTTTTGGCGGTAAGCATAGTTCTAACGGCCTTTGGAATATTCGTCTACATGCCAGCAAATATCGCACCGCTTCCAGGAGAAGGATGCGTCGAATCAATCGCAATCGTTACCGATTGGAGATTTTCAACAATCAAAATAGGTTTCGATGCGACAATGGTTTCAATATCCCTTGTAATGTGCGGATTGTGGTATACAAACATTTTAGGAGCGGTCAATATAGGAACAATCATCTCAGCGTTCATGGTGGGATTCACATTAAGGCAAATCAATAACCTGTATGCTCGCATTACCGGTTCTGGAGTCAATGTGGTCAATAGGGATTAGATTATTTTCTGTTCGGCTTTAAGAGGATTAAAATTTTGATTTTATGAATTCGCTTTTGTAAATTATTTTTTTTAAAAGAGAATTAGGATGAAGAATCATCCTAATATAATTAATGAATTAATAACACTTTTAACCTCGGGAGTTAAATTCGGTAGGTTATTTAATTTTTCAAGTTCTTCTTTAAATTTGCTGTTGTTCTCTTTTAATTGACGATTTTCTTCTTTGAATTGGTTGAGTTCTTCTTTCACCTGTTTGTAGTCTTGTTCTAATTTTAAGTTTTTGCGTTCCGCTTCTCTTACTTCATCCGCTGCTAATCTTTTAATTCTATTCTCAATTTGTTTCATTCCAATGTCCTCCAATAATTTTTCTTGTTTTCTTTTATCTACATTTTTTATAATCATGGCACCTAAAAGAACTCCAACATCCATTTTTAATATTTTATCATTAATTATTGCATCTTCAAATGCTTTTGATAATGTTTCAGTAACAAAGGGGGCACTGTCTTTTGAAATGAATTTTGGTACAAAAGCAATGTCCAGTGCTTCGATTTTTGTTAATTGTTCTTTTTGTTCGACTTTATTAATAACCTTTTCATATTTCTCCCAGAGTTCATCTTGGGGGAAGTAATAATAATGCATTTTAATATAAACCGATGGTGACCTTTCATAATACTCAGGATAATTTGTTGGGTCTTTGTGGCAGATTACTGCAATATATAACTTGCGAGAGTACATGAACTCTCCGAAAATTACATATTTTCCGAATTTCTTCAATGTTTTTTCAGTTACATCTTTACTTTCCTCTTCAACATCAATTAACAATCCTTCTTTGGTTGTATGATAATCATCAACTCTTCCTGTATCCATATTTGGAAAAGTGATTTCTTGAGGATACATCGCTTCATATTCTCCAGGCAATCCTAAATATTGATGTAGGCGTTCTGATTGTGCCATTGCTGCATATTTTAGTGTTTTATCGTTTAAATGATAAATTTTTTTATCACTCATGTTCAATTGTCTCCTTTAGGAGATTTCCGGAAATCAACTATTTCAAGCTAATGAGCAATTAATTCTTTAAAATACAGTTTATATAAATATATGTATGGTTAAAAAGCATTATTGATTTTAAATTTAGATTTTACAAGTTTTAATCAATTTTTAGGTCAACATATTAACAAAAAATTATTTAACAAATCAAACCCTAAATATAATATAGTGAGGTTTAAACATGGAATTTGGACTTTGGGAAAAATATTATACT
>JAUNXD010000167.1 GCA_030539985.1 Methanobrevibacter sp. | reverse complement strand
TGAAAAACTGGTATATTATATGGTTCCGACAGTTTATATGGAACTTGATGAAATGCCTCAAACAGCAAACGGCAAAACCGATTTGAGAAACCTTCCGGAACCTGTATTGATTACAGAATATGTCGCTCCGGAAAATGAAGTCGAAGCATTCTTTGCAAACCTCTTTGCTGAAATATTAGGTCTTGAGGAAGTAAGTGCAACCGACAGTTTCTTTGAAATTGGTGGAACATCCCTTCTTGTTACAAAAATTACTATGGAAGCATTGAATCATAACTACAACTTAAATTATGGTGATGTGTTCTCAAATCCGACTCCTAGGGCGTTGGCTGAATTTATACTCTCTGATGAAACATTGGATAAAAAGGCTGAATTGTCATATGACTACTCCCAAATCAATGAACTGCTTAAGAAAAACAATCTCGAAACAATCATTAACGGTGAAATTCAGGATAGCTTAGGTAATATCTTACTTACTGGAGCTACAGGATTTTTAGGGATACATGTATTACATGAACTTCTTGAAAATGAAACTGGTGATGTATTCTGCTTTATTCGGGCAAATAAAGTTCTTAGCAGTGAAGAAAGGTTAAAATCCCTGCTCTTTTATTACTTCTCCAATGAGTATGAAGATGCCTTCGGTGAAAGACTGCACGTTATTGAAGGGGACATTACAAACTTTGAGGACTTTGAAAAGCTCGTTTCTGAAAAGATTGACACTATAATCAACTGTGCAGCAAACGTTAAACACTTCTCCTCCGGAACGGATATTGAAGACATTAACCTCGGCGGGGTAATAAACGGACTTAAGTTTGCAAAAATGAAAAACGCAAAATATGTTCAAGTTTCAACCTACAGTATTGCCGGTGAAAGCATAAACAACTATCCTCCTGTTGATGTTAAATTCACAGAAAATGACCTTTTTATCGGTCAGGCTGTAGACAATCAGTACCTCAACTCAAAATTCCTGGCGGAACGTGCAGTATTGGAGGCTGCAGTAAATGATGATTTGGATGTTAAAATCATGAGGGTCGGAAACCTGATGGCAAGAAGCTCTGACAGTGAATTCCAAATCAACTTTGAGACAAACGGATTCATAAACCGTCTAAAGGCATTTGTAACACTTGAAAAAATGCCTTATTCAATGCTTATGAATAACGTGGAATTCTCACCGATTGATACAACTGCAAAGGCAATTATAAATCTTTCAAAAACTCCTAAGGAATGCAGTGTATTCCACCCATATGATTATCATACCATATCCTTTGGCGATATAATTGACATCATCAGGCCTTTGGGATTGGATATTGAACCTGCTGAAGAGGAGGATTATCAAAATGCCTTGGATGAAGCACTTGCTGATAAAACAAAACAGGAAGGGGTTTCAGGTCTCATAACCTCAATCGGTTCTGGTAAAGTCAAAAAAATCTGGCTGCCTGTTGACAATACATACACCGTTCAGGCATTATATCGCTTAGGTATTAAATGGCCGTTCATATCCAAGGAGTACATTTACAATTTCGTCAAATTCTTGGATGATTTGGATTTCTTTAGCCTTTAAGGGGGATTTGGAATGTATGAGAGAAATTATGAATTGCTTAGAAGTAAATTTCAGGAATTTTTCCTTCCGACATTATTCACGTCAATGGCGGGAAACATCTGTCTTTTTGTAGATGGATTGATTGTAAGCTTTCTGATTGGGGCAGGTAATCTTGCCCCTATTCAAAGTGTGGCTCCTGTCATTACCTTTGTTAACCTTATCTACTGGATGATTGGATTGGGAGGCAGTGTCCTTTGCTCTGTTTCAAAGGCGGAGTTTGATGATGAAAAAAGTAACAGTTACTTTTCGGTAGCAATCACGTCCCTTCTATCAATCGGTTTACTGATAACGATTATTGGGTTGCTGTTTTCAAATAACATTGCACAAATGTTATGTATTTCACAACCTGAATTGGCTTTTAGCGTAAATAGCTATTTCATTGCATTAATTATTGGAATGCCATTTTTATGTTATATGATGAGCTTGTCTTACTTTATAAGGGCAGATGGTATTCCGACATTGCCGTTTAGAGCGATACTGGTGGCCAATATTGTCAATATTTGCTGCGATATCATTTACATTAAATTCATGGGCATGGGACTTTCCGGTGCTGCATTGGCAACTTCAACAGGTTATATCGTTGGTTCACTAATTATTTCGTATTACTTCTTCAAGCCTGAACGCACATTGAAATTTTTAAAATTAAAAGTAAAATCATTATTTAATTATCTGGGCCAAATTGTAAAATCAGGATTTTCTTCTTCATCCACACAGTTATACCTGACCTTGAAATTGTTTATAGTAAACATCCTTGCAGGTATGTATCTTGGAAAATCAGGAATCGTTGCATTCGGTATATGTTATAACAGTTTATTTATATTGTATATCTTCCTGATAGGGACTGCACAGACCATGTCTCCAATTGTATCTGTTTACTTTAAGGAAGAAGATTTTTCCGGAGTAAATTATATAATAAAAAGATCACTGAAGATTGTAGTGGTTGCAAGTCTGGCATTATCTGTCTTATTCATTGTTTGTCCGCAGGTTTTACTGTTGCTTTATAGTGTTAAAAATCCATCAGACATTCCTGTCGTATTGAATGCGGTTAGAATATTTGCAATAAGTTATGTTGGAACTGCAATAACATTTTTATATACTTTCTATGCTCAGGCAATTCAGAAAAATCAATTGTCAACAATCATTTCACTGCTTGAAGGATTTGCTGCACCAATAGGTTTTGCAGTCCTATTGTCCTTTTTGTTTGGTGGAAATGGAATATGGATTTCATTTGCAATTGCTGAAGCAGTCACAATATTATTCATTCTTGTCTATTCAAGATACATCAACAAAAAAACAGATGGGGAATATTCAAATTTCTTTATTAACAAACACAATGATGAGGAAAGTGTTTTTGAGCATACGATTAATGGGGACATTAATGAAGCGGTCAGCCTGTCTCGTGATGTGCACGAGTATCTTTCAGATAACAAATCAGCGGCCTTGGTCAGTTTGGCTATTGAGGAAATGCTTGTAAACATTATCAATATCAACGAAAATGTTGGCACGATTGATGTTATCGTAAGGGACAATGAGGAAGATATTCTGATTTCAATTAAGGATACTGGGATTGATTTCAATCCTGTAGCTGAAAGTGATGATTTGAAATTTGATAATATTGGTGTTTTAAATAAAATTGCAGATAAAATTGATTATTCAAGGGTTTTGGGATTAAACAGTACTGTAATAACCATTAAAAACTAAAATTGTACTTTTTAATTCTTTTTTTATAATTTTAAGATGTAAGTGAGCACTTACATTCGAAAAACTTTATATGTGGGCTTTAAGATACTAATTAGTAAGTGTAATACTTAAAACTAATAATAAGGAGACTTAAAAATGAAAATGCATAAAATTTGTCCAAGATGCGGATCTAGAAATGTTGACTGGATTATCCCTCAAAACTGGTCACAGTGCGTTTGCCGTGACTGCGATTATACAGGACCAATCATCGAAGGAAACGATGAATTGGCCAAAGAAATTCATGAAACATACCTGGAATCTTTAAAAAACGAAGAATAAAAATACTTTAGGGGTTGAGCAATATGTTAGGATTAAACAATAAAAATCAAGCTGATGAAACTATCAAAAATCCTCCTAGTGACGATTCATATCATATGGTGTCCATGTTATTTTCCAAAAATAATCATTTGGGAATAAATGCATTGTCACTTACCATACTTGATTTGATCAATAAAGGTCAGATTAAATGCGATATCGATTTGAACGATTCATATGATGTGGCCAAAAAGTTAAGCGCAGAAGATATGGAAGTCATGAAAAAGATAACTCTCAGAATCG
>JAUNXD010000166.1 GCA_030539985.1 Methanobrevibacter sp. | reverse complement strand
ATATCATAAAAGAAAAAAAGGTAATAATATATATTAATTAAGGATATAGTATAAACTAAGGAAAATTATCAATAATTAATTCCTTACCAATCGATGTTAATGGGGGTGAAAAATGAATAGAAAATTAATAATTATGGGGCTTCTTGCATTAGTATTACTAACGATAAGCACCTGTGCTGCACAGGAGGATAATTCAACAGAGTCAGTAAGTGAATTGGCTATCTGTGAAGAGTCTGTTCTGGAAGTTGCAAATGAGACACATATTTCACAATCTTCCAGTGTAAATACTCACATTGACACTGCAAGCAAAACCGATTTTGATGTAATTGGAGATTACTTTAAAGTGAAATTAAGTGATTCAAGCAATAATGTGATTAAAAACGCTAAAGTGACATTCACAGTCAACGGCAAGACATATAATCAAAACACAGATTCATCAGGTATCGCTTCACTTCAGCTCAGGCTGAACGATGGTACATATAAGATAGTTACCAAATATGCCGGAAACGCCAATTACAAGGCATCAAGCCTAACCACAACAGTGAAGATAACCAACACTCGCGTGGTTGATGCAGGATTGAGCAATTCAGAGATTCAAAGCATCATTGACAATGCCAAGGCAAACAATGTGATACTGTTTAAGGGATCAAGCTACTCCGATGTCAGTCTCGTCATAACCAAAAGCTTGACATTGCTCAGTAACTCTGGAACTACTTTAAAATCAGGTTCATCAAGCCCAGTAATCACAGTTAAGGGAAAATCAGCTTCCTTAACCAGGATTAACGGATTTGATATTGAAGGAGCCGGAGACGGTATTAGGGTAGACGGTTCGGATTACGTGACAATAATCAACAATGACATCACAACAAAAGGAAACGGTATAGTCTCTTTAAACACAAAATATTTGAATGTTACTGGAAATGACATTGTTAAAAACTCAAAAAGCGGAATAAGCATTGCAGAGTCAAGCTATTCATACATTTTTAACAATAAGATAACTAATAACAATGGAAATGGGATTGAGATAGCAAAATCAGATAATATTTATATTCATGGCAATACTATAACAAATAATCAAAATGGAATTTATTTAGCTAAAAAAATCAATGGAATAAATTATAAAGTCGAATCTACAAATGTCCATATCAATAAGAACACCATTGATAATAATTATGAAGATGGTATCTTGGTATTTTATGCTGGAAAAAATCTAAAAATTGGGTCCAACAGCATTTCAAACAATAAGGGATCTGGTATTTCCTTAGCGCATGTTCAAAGCAACACTATTCAATCCAATGTAATATATCGTAATAGTGAACATGGTATAAGATTCTATGATCTCTATCAAAAGCCGAGTGGTCAAGAAATTAGTTATAATGCAATTTATGATAATAGAGGAAGGGATCTTGAAGCTAAAGAGACATATTTCCAGGAAAATGGTGTCAGATTAGATGTAGGTGATAACTGGTACACTGATTTGGGATATATATGTCCAAAAGTTGATGCGGGATACATTAAGTTTGCCGTTAAACAGATTGGACCAAATAAGTTCCAGGCATCATTTTATGATTCAAACGGCAATATAGCTAGTTTGCTTCCTGATAGAACATTGACTTATCAGACTGGTAATGGACAGATTTTAACCATGACAATCAAGGGTGGAACAGGTGTATTCACTGTTGATGCAAATGATGGTGATTTAATCAAGGCAGTTGTTGATAAGTCTAAACGGGACAATATTTATGATTCCACAACTAAAGACATCCCAGCATCTGACGGCAAATCTCCATCATATGAATATCCAACCATTCCAAATTATCAAATCTATGAAGATATTGAAAATGGAGGGTCAAACGGTAATAGTGGAGGAACTGGTCATGGTTCATTTGCAAATTCAAATTCCGAAACTGCCAATTCAAATCAGAAAGGGAGTGACAATACTGGAAACGGTACACACAGCCAAAGAGCAGACCCGTCAAATAATGCAAACAATCCTATTAGTGGAGAGTCTCAAAGTTATGATATGCAATCAGCTAATTCCCAATCTGGTGCATCTGGTGCCGGCCAGTTTAGTGCTGATTCTAATTTGGAATCTCAATCTGTGGTTAAGCAAATTATAATTGATGAAGATGAATTTTTTAAAGTTACTGGCATTTCATTTATCATTTTGTTAATTATTTTAACAATTGGACTATATTATCGTGAAGATATACGTGAAATGAAATCTAAATTGTAATTTTCATCTCTTTTTTTCTATTTTTTACATATTTTATAATAAATTATTTAAAAGATTTTTAATAAATATCATATTATCTTACCTTTGGAGGATTAATATGAATAAAAGTGATTTGAAAAGAGATTATTATATGCTTAAAGGACCACTTGCCAAAAAAGGTTATGATTGGTGGTGGCATTCCTTAACTGCATATAACAAGAAAACTGGTGAACCAAGACCATTCTTTATAGAATACTTTGTATGTAATCCAGATTTAGCTGAAGAAGAACCAACACTCGGACAATTACCTGAAAACCAAAAAGCAGGTAAAAGACCATCATACTGCATGATTAAAGCAGGAACATGGGGTAAAAACCCAAAACAAATCCATAATTTCTACTCAATGAAATACTTCAACTGCCCGGATGATGAGTTAAATATCCAAGTTGGTGATTGCAGCTTAACCGAAACCCACATGAGCGGATTTTCAAGAGTGTCCGAAGAGGATGCTAAAAACCACCCTGAATACATGTCCGATGCAGGAGACATGATGTGGGATTTGGACATTGACAAAAAAATCACTTTTAACGTAGGTTACGGTGCAAACTCATTTTTCAGAAAACTGAACTCATTTGAAATGTTCTGGCATGCGGAAGGAATCAAAACAGAATACAGCGGAACAATATGGCTTGACGGTGAAGAATACGAAGTGATTCCTGAAAAATCATACGGTTACGCTGACAAGAACTGGGGAGGAGACTTCACCTCACCGTGGCTGTGGATATCCTCATGTAACATTACAAGTTTAATTACCGGTAAAAAATTAAACAATTCAGCATTTGAAGCAGGTGGAGGAAGACCAAAGGCATTCGGTATTGAAATTCCACGTAAACTCCTGATAGGATTTTACTATGAAGGAACAATGTATGAATACAACTTCGCAAGATTCTGGAACCTTGTAAAAATCGACTTTGACTTTGAGGAAGGAGAAGACGTTCACACATGGCACATCAATGCAAGCAATAAGAACTCCAGAATGGAACTTGTTCTGTACTGCAAACGTGATGAAATGATGCTTTTCAACTACGAAGCTCCGGATGGTCAAAAACGCCACAACCGCCTATGGAACGGTGGAAACGGTTGGGGTGAAATCAAATTATACAAAAAAGACGGAACATTAATTGATCATGTTAAAATTGAAAATGCCGGTTGCGAATACGGGGAGTATGATGACGAATGATATTCTCTGATATCCTTGCATTAATTATTGTATATGTTTATGTAGCAGTCATTTTCGTTGTAGCTGAATTGGTTTTAAAGACACGGCCTGAAGTTTCACGTAAGTTTTTACATATTATGGTAGGTAACATGATATTTGCCATGCCATTCTTCTCAGATCCATGGGTAATGGTATGGTTTTTAACACTGCCAATCACAATAGCACTGTTCTTCTTAACCGAATATTCTCCGGTCAAAATAGAAAACAGCGTAACAGAATCAGGCCATGCATTGGGACTTTTCTTCTATGCAGGAATCTGGACAATTCTAATTGCAGTATATTCAATTATTTCGCCTGCAAATGACCCTAAATACTTCATTTGGATTGTAGCACTGGCAATCGTTCCAATGGTTTATGGTGACGGATTTGCTGCACTAATAGGTCAGAAATTCGGAAAAGTCAAATACACTGTATTCG
>JAUNXD010000165.1 GCA_030539985.1 Methanobrevibacter sp. | reverse complement strand
TATTATTCAATTCATCTATTTTATTTTGTTGTTCTTTTATTTTATCGAGTATATAGTTTATTAATTCTGGGCCATAAACCTGAATAAGTGAATAGGCTACAGGATCATAAATCCTATTGTTTTCTTGAGTTATTGTACCTTTTATAGCTCCATCAGTATTGCTGTTTACAATTATGTTATCCTTCAATAAACCTTTATTGGCGGAAATTTCGGCACTGGCAGGTGCTTCATCGTTCATAAATGTGTTGTTAATAATGTTTGCAGTTGATGATCCATACATGAATATTGCTCCACCTTCAGTGCTGGCTTCATTTTCAATAAATTCTGATTTTTCAACGGTTACTGTGCTTTCACTGTAAATTGCTCCTCCTTTTTTAGCAGTGTTATTGGTGAAAGTACAATTTTCCACTTTTAAACTATTCATGTCATTGTAGATTGCCGCACCGGAACCTTTTGTATTTTTATTGTTGGTGAAGTTTGAATTTATTATTCTAGCATTAGTACTGCCTACATATACTGCTCCTCCGGCTGTGCCGGTTGCTGTATTTTCAATGAAATTACATTCTTCAATTGTTATGCTGCCAATTCCTGCCCATACTGCTGCTCCAGTAACACTAGCAGTATTTCTTATGAATGTTGTATTAAAAAGATGTGCTTTACCGTTTTGAATCCATATTGCTGCACCGTTTCTTCCGGAATTGTCTTTAAATATAACGTTGTTTGTATTTAGGGTACTTGTTGTTTTTGCAGATATGGCTCCGCCGGCATTTGTTTGTTTGAAGTTAGATATGGTTATATTATTCAATATTAAAGTATAACCATTTTCAATTGTTATAAATGTCGCTTTTTGTTTTCCATCTATTATTTGGTTATTACCATTAATAATTAATGTTTTAATGCCGCCAGATGACCCTCCCCAAGTTATGCTTGAAGTATATTCATAGGTTCCGGCTTCTAGATTGATTGTATAATTGGTTCCACTACTTGTTTTAGCATTGTTAACTGCACTGACCAGGCCACCATAATTTGTCACTGATTCTTCATTTCCGCTTGTTAATACGGAAACTTCACTTTGAGCCAATGCATTGTCTTCATCATCATTTGCATTTAATATGTCGTTTTCAATATCAGCATCTGATATTATATCGTCTGCTGCGTCTGAACTTATCAGTTCATTTGTTGTATCTTCGCTTGCACATACTGCACTAATACTTAAAATAAATACTAATACCAGTAGGGTCAGCATTAATTTTTTTAAATTCATAATTTCTCACCTATAATTAATTAAAATTAACTACAATAATGGGTTTATTTCTAAAATATATATATAATGTTCTATTTATTTCTAGAAATTTTTCATTGATTCGTGATTTAAATAATTGTGTGTAAAATTTTTATTGCATGAGTCTTGTTTTGTAATGTTCAATGTAAACATAGTTGGGCATTTAAAACAAAAAATCGGCAAAATATAAATAATATTCATTACATATCATCAATTACAACTTATTTTTCAGTGAAAATATGAATTTGAAATTGGACAGCAGAATGCAATTGTTGGTTCTCTTTACATTGGCCACAAGCACAATAACCATAGCTCAGGGAATAATCACGACTGGGGTGGTCTATCTCATGAGTGACTTTTCAGTCTCATCAACTCAGGCGCAATGGTCATATTCCGTATTTCTGCTTGTTGTGGGTGTCATGATTCCATTAAGCGCATTCATATCACGTAGGTTCACTTCAAGAACAATATTTTTCTTTTCATTGATAATGTTTCTTATGGGGTCAGTCACATGTTATCTATCAAATTCCCTGATTGTACTGATCATCGGAAGGGTTCTTCAGGCCATGGGTAACGGTGTCCTGATGCCTTATGTTCAGATTTTGCTTTTAAGAATTATTCCTGAAGAGAAATGGCAGACCTATATGGGATTGTACGGCCTGGTTGTTGCGATAGCTCCGGTTGTCGGGTCCTTTTTAGGAGGATTTGTCATAACTCTATACGGTTGGAGAGCGCTGTTTTCGTTTTTCACAATAGCAACATTAATCCTTATTGTTTTAGGTTTAATTCTTGTTAAAGACAATGCGCCAACTGAAGATTATCCTCTTGACTATTTGTCTGTAGCATTGTCGGTTATCGGATGCGGTGGCGTGATGCTTGGATTTACCAATGTTGCCGATTACGGTTTTGCACATTATCTGGTGATTGCACCGATAATTGTCGGAATAATCTCATTAATCCTATTTGTAAGGCGACAGCCGAAACTGGACAAGCCTCTGATTAACATTTCAATACTTAAAAACATGTATTTTTCAGTGGGCACAATATTTATCTGCATACTATTTTTCGTTTTAAACGGATGTACTGCACTAGTTCCAATATTCATTCAGGGAATTGCAAACAATTCCGCAATCATTTCGGCTTCGGTACTCTTTCCGGGTGGCCTTTTGATAATTGCCTTTAATTTCATAGGGCCGATGCTTACAAACAGAATCGGAATCAAGAAGGTTCTGATTATGGGCTGTATCCTTTCAATAATCGGATTTGCAACCATGATGTTCTATGCGCAGGATTCATCCTTTGAATTCATGATGATAACTCAGTCAATCCGTTATATAGGTGCGGGACTTGCCCTGATGCCTGCCACAACATGGACTTTGACAATGGTTTCTGATAAGGTTGAAGACGGAACTGCAGTCAACAATACATTAAGACAGATTTTTGCAGCCATCGGATCATCAATGGTGGTTGTCATGGTAGCTGTTTTGGCAGGCGGGACAATAGGTCACAATTTTGCTTCCGTCATTGCATTCAATCAGACTTCATTGATTCTACTTGTTTTGCACATCATCATGCTTGTTTTGGCCATTGTCTATATTGACGATAAGGATAAAATCGAAAATGGCTAATTCTAATATTTATCAAAACCGTAGGTTTTAGAAATCATCATTTTTCCCAATGATTAATCAAATTTTAGAGTTTTTTTTAAAACATGCAATATTAAGATAACAATAATTAAATAGTATACGAATCAAAAATAATAAATGTCTAGTAAATATTAATTTACTAATTCGAGGTATTAAAATGAAAACTACAGTTAGTGTAATTAAAGCTGATATCGGAAGTGTGTCCGGACACTGTGTCGCACACCCAGAATTAATGGATATTTGTGATGAAGTTTTAAACGAAGCTTTAGAAGCAGGTATAATAAAAGATTACTATATCTCCCGTTGTGGAGACGATATAGACTTAATCATGACCCACGACAAAGGGGAAGAAAACGAAGAAGTACACAAAACCGCATACGATGCATTCATGAAAGCTACCGAAAGGGCACGTGAATTGAAATTGTACGGTGCAGGTCAGGACCTGTTATCCGACACCTTCTCCGGAAACATCAAAGGTATGGGTCCGGGTGTAGCAGAATTCGAATTTGAAGAAAGGCCATCTGACCCTGTGTTAGTGTTCTGCTGTGACAAAACTGAACCTGGTGCATTCAACTTGCCAGTATTCAGAATGTTTGCAGACCCATTCAACACTGCAGGTCTTGTAATCGACCCATCCTTACACGATGGATTCAAATTTGAAGTATTCGACGTAATCGAACACAGAAAAGTTGTTCTCAACTGTCCTGAAGAAATGTACGACTTGCTTGCATTAATCGGTTCCACCGGAAGATACGTAATCAAAAGAGTATGGAAGAAAAACGGTGAAATCGCAGCTGCAATAAGTACCGAAAGATTAAACTTAATGGCTGGAGAATACGTTGGTAAAGACGACCCAGTATGTATCGTAAGAGCACAATCAGGTTTCCCTGCTAACGGTGAATGTGTAGATCCATTTGCATTCCCACACATGGTAAGCGGATGGATGAGAGGATCACACAACGGTCCAATGATGCCAGTATCCGAAGCAGAAGCAAACCCAATCAGATTCGACGGACCACCTAGAGTAGTCGGTTTAGGATTCC
>JAUNXD010000022.1 GCA_030539985.1 Methanobrevibacter sp. | reverse complement strand
ATATGGAAATTAATAAAAATTTTCACCAGAAATATCTTAAGTTTCTAGGAATGATAAATAGTGACAATTAAAAAGAAAAAAAGTGAAATGACTTATTGAACTAGTTGTTTTAAATCATTTCTGATAATGGAAGTTGCGTCAAATCCTTTAATAGCATCAACCATTTCGGGGAATTTGGCTTTAGGAATCAGCACGTTGATTTGAGAAAAATCAGAGCCGGGAGTAATTGTAGGTTCATCGGCACAGAGCCTGTTGTCAATGAGATAACTGGAAACTTCCTCGATTTTGGTATTTTCAATGTTGAACTTGACATCGAAATATTTTTTGGCAGTAATTGCACCCAAAAGCTGTTCGTAAATTATTTTAGCTTTTTCCAATTTCTCACCGGTACAGCTGACCCCTGCATAAAGGCCCGCTGAGGAATGGAGAATTGTTTCAATTTCTTTAAGTCCTGCCTTTTTAAGGCTGCTTCCTGTTTGAGTATTGTCCACAATCAAATCGGCACCCTTTTTAATATATACTTCTGTAGCACCGTCGGAGTTGATTACCTGCACCATTTCATTATCCCCATCGGTCAAACCCCTTACCTGTACAAACGGCACTGCATCACCATATATTTCCTGGTAGACCTCATTTTCCATGATGAATTTTCTGGTCAAATTCGGATATTCGGTGAAACATAAGATTGGAGTTTTCCTATCCTTGTTGGCTGTGAATAAATCTGATAAACTGTCATATGGAGAATCATTTGGAACAGCAACAATAAGACGGGTTTTTCCATAATCAAGATCACCTATCTTGATTGTATCTGTTTTTCTCAATACTGACTCTTCCTTCACCCAGTCCTCACCGACAATCGCTATGTCAACCATTCCCCTGTTCAATTCCACGGGAGTGGATTGCGGACGGGTGAGAAAGGCAACAATATCCTCATCGTTTAAAATTTCGATTTCATAAGATTCATCACCTGGTTCGTATCCTTTGACTTCATAACCTGCATCAACAAACAATTGATGAGTATTTCCTCTTTTAACATTGTTTAAACTTCCTTTTGGAAGTCCAAGAATTATTTTATCATTCATAATTATACCTAAAATAAGATTAATCAATAAAATATATATTAGTTGCGATGGTTTAAAAAAATAAAATCAGTTGTGATATGGCTCACAACTTTGTCTTGATAATGCGTGCTTGTGAACATGCATATGCTTTATTCCATTTTCGGTTTCAATTTCATCAATGATTATAATTCCCTCATGGGAATGTGTGTGCTCGCCATCGTTGTGGAAGTGATAATGTGAATGTTCCACATTTTCGGTATCGATTTTTTTAATTGAATCGTCGAATTTCCTGTCATACAGCAATGCCGCATTCAATACCACAAGACATGAGCCCGCATTGTGAACGATAGCTCCGGTTACAGGATTCAACAATCCCAAAACTGAACATACTATTGCCACTGCATTGATTGTCATTGAAATTGCAATGTTTGCCTTGATTGTAAACAGGGTTGAATTGGAAAGTTTCTTAAGATATGGAATTTTTCCGATGTCATCACCCAAAAGCGCAATGTCTGCTGCCTCGATTGCAACGTCACTTCCTACAGATCCCATTGCAACGCTTACATCTGCAGTTTTGAGTGCTGGTGCGTCATTTACACCATCACCAATCATACATACCTTTTTGCCTTCACCTTTAAGCTTTTCTATCCAGTCTAGCTTTTCCTGTGGAAGGAGATTTCCGTAAACCTTGCCGATTCCGACCTGTGAGGCAAAGTAATTAGCAGTTTCCGTATTATCTCCTGTAAGCAATATGGTTTCGGTTCCTAAATCATGAAGGTTGTCAATCATGTTTTTGGAATCTTCACGTATCACGTCAGACAATCCGATCAATCCTGCGACCTGACCATCTAATGCAACGATTATTGAAGCTTTTCCTTCGCTTTTCAGCCGGTTGAGATAATTGTCAACATCAACATCAATATTGTTTTCATTTAAGAATTTGGAGTTTCCTGCATTTATGGTACCGTAAGAATTTTTACATGTGACTCCTTTTCCGGGATACATCTTGAATTCTTTTGGCTCTTCAATGTCGATTTTGGCCTCGTTTGCATTGTTTACAATGGCTTTGGCCAAAGGATGTTCACTTAATTTTTCACATGATGCAGTGAGTTTAACTAAATCCAAATCGGATAAATCATCATTCAAGGAGATAATATCAGAAACTTCTAAATTACCGTAAGTTAAAGTACCGGTCTTGTCGAATACCAAAGTATTTAAAGCACCTAAAGTTTCCAGTGCTTCACCGGATTTAATCAGTACCCCATATTTTGTTGCCTGACCGATTGCAGCCATAATGGCTGTTGGAGTAGCTAAAATTAATGCGCATGGACAGAACACTACAAGAACTGTAACTCCTCTTTCAATATTGCCTGTTGCCAGCCATGCGACAATGGCAATTATCAGTGCGACAGGAACAAGCCATGTTGCCCATTTATCTGCAATCCTCTGGGTAGGAGCCTGCTTTTCATCGGCGGCTTTTACAAGATCGATGAGTTTTTGAAGGGATGAATTTTCTCCGAGACTTGTTGCCCTGATATCGATTGCACCGTACATGTTCATGGTTCCGCAGAAAACTTCATCTCCAACTCCCTTATCGATAGGAAGGGATTCCCCGGTCATGATTGACTGGTCAAGTGATGATGTTCCGCTTATGATTTCACCGTCGACAGGTACGCTTTCACCCGGAAGGATTCTTAAGGTATCGCCAATCTTTATCTCATCGACAGGCACAACCTCTTCAACTCCATTTCTGATTATTCTTCCGGTCTGCGGAGTCAAATTGATGAGATTTCTTAAACCTTTTTTAGCTCTTTCTACAGTCCAGTCTTCTAAAAGGGCACCCAATGCCATAATCCATGCGACTTCACCTGCAGCGAATATTTCACCGATTAAAAGTGATGCAATCATTGCTATTGCAATCAGAAGGGCAGAGGAAATCCATTTTTCTCTTATCAATCTTGTTGAAGCCAGAAGCAGCATTGGAATACCACTTATTATTACTGTTCCCCATGCTGGGTTCAGGTAAACAGGAGTTTGAACTCCGAATATCATAAAAATAACTGCCATCAATAGGAATATTCCTGAAATAATTGTCATCTTCAATCCGAACAGGAAATCAGTTATTTCGTCAATCATTAAAAACACCTCTAAGTATTACTTTTTTACAATTTATTTA
The DNA here is from genome assembly GCA_030539985.1 of Methanobrevibacter sp. GTDB lineage: Archaea > Methanobacteriota > Methanobacteria > Methanobacteriales > Methanobacteriaceae > Methanocatella. Next base: position 10,890 of record JAUNXD010000022.1, on the reverse strand, counting down.
AATACCCAGTATTACTCAAAAATTTTTCAATGGTCTTGGCATGGAATCCGAAAACATCAAAAAAATTTGATTTAAGTAATTACCAAACAGCCAAAAGTATTACTTTTTTTGAGTTCATTTAAATACCCAGTATCACTAATACATTATTTGTCAAAACAGATATATAAAAGTATTACTTTTTTTGAGTTCATTTAAATACTCAGTATTACTAAAAAAATATTGTAAAATATTCTTTACAATTGTAAAACTAACAGAACTTAATCACTTATCAAGCAATGAAGAAAATATATGATTCAAAGGCAGGTTATGGTTTCATGGCTAAATCCATTATGCTGAACTGTTCACCTTCCTTTCTAGAGGCAGGCGCACCCATTCCAAAAGCGGATTTTGCAAATTCCTTGTTCATCCTTTTAGATACTTCACCAAAAATCATTTTATATGCAGTGCATTGAGGGTCAACTGCCTGTGGAGTCTGGTATGCAACAATCGCATTGTAAGGACATCCTCCTTCACAATACTTGACGTATCTGCATTTCCTGCAGTTTTCATCAACATAATCCCTGAATTCCATAAGTTTGGACCATGCATCAGATTCCTTCAAATCATCAAAACTCGGATTTGAAGCTACATTGCCCAAAACATACTCAGGCATTCCGACAAACCTGTAACATGGATAAATCGAACCGTCAGAGCCAACCGCCAAGGTAGTTCCGATACAGTCGGCAAATGTACATAATGTACCTCTCCTTCTAAGTGAAGACTTGCAGATATGGTCAAGATCCATTACCGTAAACTTGTCCAAATCATAAAGGTATTTGTCCAGCCAGTCAACCAGAAGTTTTCCATGCTCTTCCTGGTCAAGCGCCCATGGGTCGGCATTGTCCCCCCTCAGTGAAGGCAATGCGGCATGAATCTTCAGATTCATTTTTTCTGACTTGAAGAATTCGTATAATTCGTCTGAAAAATCCTTGGAGTAATCGGTTACGGTGAGAACAAAATTAATTATCAGACCTTTGCTTTTTGCAAGTTCGTATTTTGACATGGTCTTGTCAAAATAGCCGTCTCCCCTTTGATAATCGTTAATCTCTTTTGGCCCGTCGATACTGGTACTTACAACAACATTATATTTGACAAACAAATCAATCAGTTCATCCGATAAAAGCCAGATGTTGCTTTGAAGGGAAAATCCTTCGAAATTTTCCAGCTTTGAAAGCCTGTCCAAAGCGTATTCATAAAAATCGTATCCTGCCAGAAGCGGCTCGCCACCGTGGAAGGTAAAATGAACTTTATCATCCCTGAAGTCACCTAACCAGTCAATAATCTGGTCAATGATTTCTGTGTCCATCATTTCCTTTTTGTTTTCTGAACCCCAGCAGTACTTGCAGTTTGACGGACAGTTGAGAGTAGGGATAATCATTACATGAAATGTCATATCTATCCGTGAATCTTATTCAATTCGTTAAGCAATTGTTTTTTCTCATCGGGATCCATATCCTCATTTACAAAGAAGATATATCCACATTCCTCACATTTAACAGTGTCCATTTCTGCGTGAGCCCTATGATTATCCAACAATTTTCTTACAGCAATCTTATCTTTTGAACCACATTTCGGGCATGGTGCAATCAATTCTTCCAGTTTCATTTTTTTCACCTTGATAATATTTATCTATTTTTGAAGTATTTAATTGTATAGTTGATAGAAAAGTATAAATAAGATGGTTCAATGACTGCAATTTTACGAAGTGACTTCAACAAGCTTTAAATATGAAATAGTCAAATAAGAAATATTTAATTAATATTTAAAGTGATTTATATGCCCTATGATTACTATGAGTATTTAAAAAAGCAAAGAGAAAGTGAAGAGTACACAGAAAGTAATGAATTGGTCAGACAAACCCTATGGCGTGAAACAGTCAACTTCAAACAGTCACAGGAATGGCTATGGACTGAAGAGAAAATTTTAATCAGACTGTACCGACTCCTGAGATATACCTAACGGTTGAGGAATTTGACAAAATACCTGTAAATCGGAAATCCTATATGCTGAACAAAAACAAGAACGTATTTTGAGCCCGGAAATTCAAATTCCTTTTTTACCTTTTTCAATTCATCGATTATATCGAGTTTTTGAGGGCATTTCCTCAGGCATTTTCCGCAGCCATTGCACTTGCCGGCATTTCCGGAACTGCCCATGATTCCACCAACATACTGATAATAATCCATTAAAGAAGGGTTTATAAAGCCCTTATGTCCAAAAAGATACTTTTCATTATATATTTTCATGCATTCGGGAATGTTGACTCCCTGCGGGCATGGCATACAGTAGCCGCATGTGGAACAGTTGATTTTAAGTGAGTTTCTCATGACCCTTTTGACCAGCTCGACAGTTTCCATCTCCTCAAAGGCCATGGACAATGGAGTGGTGCTGTCGGCAACAGCAAGATTTTCATCAAGCTGAGAAAAACTGTTCATGCCTGATAAGACACATGTGACATTGCGGTTATTCAAAACCCACTGCAAGGCCCATTCGGCACTGCTTTTATTTGGATTTGCCTTTTTGAATATTTTTTCAGCTTCCTCAGGCATTTTTCCGGCAAGAATTCCTCCCTTCAAAGGTTCCATTACAAAAATGCCCATACCTTTGGATGCAGCATATTCTATTCCTTCCATACTGGCCTGAACGTTCTCATCGAAGTAGTTATACTGTACCATTACAACATCCCAGTCATATCCATCAATCAACAGTGGAAATTCCTCTTTGGGACCATGATATGAAAATCCGACATGCCTGATTTTGCCTTCGCTTTTGGCCTTGTTCAAAAACTTGATCAAGTCCCTTTTAAGCAGTCTGTTGATTGTCTTTAAATCAACCGCATGGATAAGGTAATAGTCAATCGAATCCCTCTGAAGCCTTGAGAGCTGCTCATCCAAAAGCTTTTCCATATCCTTATACTTTCGAACGTTAATTGCAGGAAGTTTGGTGCAGATTTTAACCTTATCCTTATATTCTCCCTGGAGAATCTCTCCTAAAAATGATTCGCTGTCTCCATAAAGATAAGCGGTGTCTATAAAATTAACGCCATTGTCAATGGCATGATAAATAAGTTGGGATGCCTTGTCCCGGTCAATCTTACCGTTTTTTAAAGGCAGTCTCATTGCTCCAAATCCCAATGAAGAAATCTCATCGCCCGTTTTTGGAATAAGTCTGTAGTGCATATTATCTCTTTGTCATTCTAATGATTTTATCTTTAATGATTTTGAGCAAAACCCCAACACCATGAGTGATTGGACCTTTGGTTGAGGAGTTTTCAACATCATATTTAACGGTTATCGGAACCTCAATGATTTTTAAATTGTTTTCAGCTGCATCGGCTATCATTTCACTTTCTATTCCAAAGCCCGGATCCCTGAATTTATAGCATGAGATGGACTTTCCGCTGAATGCACGAAAACCGCTTTGCGAATCAGTCAGATGGGTTCCTGCAGTAACATTTGTGGCAATGTCCAGAACGGTCTGACCCACACGCCTGTAAGCAGGAGTGTTTTTGTCAAACCCATTGATATATCTGCTGCCGTTTACAAAATCAGCCCTGCCCTCCATGACAGGCTTAATCAAATTAGGGATTTCATCGGGATTGTGCTGGCCGTCACCGTCAATGGTTACAACAATGTCATATCCATGGACCCTGCTGAAAGCATCCCTCAGCGAAACTCCCTTTCCAAAATTAGTAGGATGTTTTAAGATGGATGCACCTGCATCTTCGGCGATTTCGGAAGTATTGTCGCTGCTTCCATCATCCACTACCAAAACATCATCAGCATATTGGAGTGATTTTCGAACGACACTTCCAATAGCTGCCTGCTCGTTAAAAGCAGGAATGATAACAACAGTTTTCATATTATTCGATTCTGTAATAATCTTTCATCCATTCAACTGTTCTTTTAATGCCCTCTTCAGGCGGAACTTGAGGATCGTGTTTTAAATCACGAATTGCCTTTGAAAAATCAATTGTCTTGACTTTAGTTGTGAAATCCTCAGCGGGAGTGTATGTGACAAGTGAATCGTCAATGCCTACAGCATCCAAAACCATATCTGAGTATTGCTTTATATCCCTTTCCCATTCCTGTTTGCTTCCAACGTTGTAAACTTCTCCAGGAATGAAATTGTCGACAATATTTGCAAAGGTCCTTGCGGTATCCTCAACATAATCTATGATTCTTTTATGACCCATATGAACAGAATATGGAAGTCCGTGCAGAGCTTTGTAAATGAAAATTGGAATGAATCCCTTATATGGTGAGTAAGCTTCATGGGGACCGTAACAGTTTACAGGCCTAACACGTACAGTTTCGGTTCCAAACATTGTCGCTGAGTTCATGCACATCAGTTCTCCAGCCCATTTGGAGATGGCGTAATCGTTCATCTGATAGGTTTCGCTGATAGGCCTTTTTTCCATAACGTCCTCAGACATTATTCCCTCATAGTCACCGTAAACCTCAGCGGATGAAAATGAAATCATTCTAAAGCCCAGTTTTTCCTGAAGCCTAATCATGTTCTTTAAACCGATGACATTGGTTTCCCAAAGGTTTTCATAGTAACCTTCACCGTTCCATCTTCCGTATTCGGCAGCAAGGTGGTAAACATAGTCGAACCTGTCATTGTCATCGAAAATCCTTTCCATCTGACGATAGTTCCTTACGTCACCCCTGACATAATCAGAATAGGAATCTGAGTAAAGGTCGGCTTCCCCTTCATGGTGAAGCAAATCAACTGCCAGTACTTCATGACCACGGCTTCTCAATTCATTGCAGAGATTGGTTCCTATAAAACCACTTCCTCCGGTGACCAAAATTCTTTGGGTTTCCATGTTATGCCTCCCTGATCATTTCCTTCATGTATTCAATCAAATCATCTTTGGATTCGGGATCATCCATTGCAAACTCTATGGAAGTCTTAAGCCATTCGAACCTGTTACCGATGTCATAGGTCTTTCCTTCGAAGGTGACTCCATAAATCGCATCAAGCTTCTGAAGAGCATCGGTGAGCTGGATTTCACCTCCAACACCAGGTTCGGTTTCATCGATTTTGTCGAAAATGTCAGGTGTCAAAACGTATCTTCCCATGATGGCAAGATTTGACGGTGCCTGATGAGCCAAAGGCTTTTCAACGAGCTTCTCGATATTGTAAACGTCCTTTTCAACTTCAGTTCCTTTGATTATACCGTACCTTTCGACCTTTTCTTTAGGTACCGCTTCAAGGGAAATGGCTGAAGCGTTATATTTATCATAAACATCAATTAACTGTTTGGTACATGGGGTTGGGCCTTTTGTAATTGAATCTCCCAAAAGAACCGCAAACGGTTCGCCACCGATATGCTTTTTGGCACAGTAAATAGCATCTCCAAGACCTTTCTGTTCCTTTTGTCTTACATAGCAGATGTCTGCCAAGTCAGTGATTGCCCTGACCTGCTTTAATCTGTCATCTTTTCCCGCACTCTGCAGGGTCTGTTCAAGTTCAAAGGACTTATCGAAGTGGTCTTCGATTGACCTTTTGTTCCTACCTGTTACAATCAGAATGTCATCGATTCCTGAAGCTACAGCCTCTTCAATAACATACTGGATTGTCGGTTTATCATAAACTGGCAACATTTCCTTAGGTTGCGCTTTAGTAGCAGGCAAAAATCTAGTTCCGAAACCTGCCGCTGGAATTACAGCTTTCATAATTTATCACCATATAATTTTATATTAATTAAAAGTATTATTTTAATCGTTTAAATAGATTATCAAGTTATCTTCTAACCCTTATCCTATTCGTATTGGTCAAACCATTGCATGTAGTTTTGATTTTATGTTTTCCAACCTTAAGGTTTTTGGGCACATTGAAAATAGCTATTCCTTTTTTGTTTGTTTTGAATTTATAGGTCTTGCCTTTAAATTTAATCTTGATTGTCTGCTTTTTGTATGGTTTTCCTTTGGAATTCAGCACTTTTACCTTGAATTTGGCTGATTTTTTATATTTTTTAGATATATTTTTGGTTATCAGAGTGTTTTTGATGACTATTTTGTTTTTCACCCTGATTTTGCCATATGAGATATAGACGGTATATTTTCCGGGTTTCAGTTTAATCTTGAGGGTTGCAACGCCGTTTTTATCTGTTTTCACCATATAGGTTTTCTTATTTATGGTGAATTTGACGTATTCAGCAATCACCTTGCCTTCAATGTCGGATACATTGACACTGAATGAAATCTTGTTTGAGTAGTATTCTGTCAAATCCTTGCTTGCAATCACTTCACGGGAATCAACCTCAACGATTATCCTTCCATCCTGAAAGCCAATGCTTAAAAATCCTGTCTTGTCGGCAGTGTATGTTAACTGGCCTGACCTGTCTATCAGCGCATCATATTGGATTACATTTCCTGTCCTGTCAATCAGATTTGTAATGTCGTATTTTATCACCATCTTCTGGCCCTTGACTACAAACTCGCCGTTGTGGGTGAATTTCATTACAAGCCAGTTGTTCACACCACTTATTTTTTCTTCCTGATTCGGATTTTCAAGGGTATCGCCCCAGAAGTTGTAATCCGCTGTGACCTTTGCATTCATTGGACGCAATGCAGGGCTGTTTTTATTACCTAATAACATTGAATTTACAACGACTCCATTTTCCCCGAACCAGTAGATGCCACCATCGAAAAAGGAGGAATTTGCAATTGTCGATTTTGAAATAAAACCGTTGTTTCCAACCCATGCTATTGCAGATCCGCACCATGCATCATTTTCAAGGAACACTGATTCCATTACCTTGCCGTCATCCCCTCTCCAGCAAATCGCTCCACCGGTGTTCGGATAGCCGACGGTATTGTGTATGAACCTACATTTTGAAACTGTTCCTCCGTTTCCTGTCCAGACTATTGCACCGCCTTCATTGGTTTTAGCTCCCATCGGCCTGACACGAATTATATGGATGACCTGTCCGTCCTCAGTGACGATTGTCTCTTCCTTATCGAATGGATCATCCTCGATTCCGCTTCCGGCATTATCCGTGAAGTTGCAGTTTTCAACCAGTCCGTTGGCGCCTGACCAGTAGATAGCTCCTCCTCCGGCTACGCCACCGTATCTTCCGAAGGAATTTCCATTTATAAAGTTAATGTTTTTCAATATTACATTGTCTGAGGTGATGTTGAACATCCTTGAGAGTCTGTTACCGTTTAAAGTGTGTCCCGCACCATCGATAGTTATCGGTTTTGAAATGAGAATGCCCTTGTTGGATCCGTTGAGATATTCATAGTCCTTGTCAAGTGTCAGGGTTCCTCCGGATGCAACTTCATTGATTTTGCTTTCCAATTCATCAAAGTAACCCATTTCACCATAGGAAACGTTTATATAATCTATTTCATACCATGAATCAATTGAATTTTTATTTTTGAAACTTGAGGATATTATCTGAGTATTGGGACAGTTGTTGAAGAGATCATTCGGTGAGTTGTTTTCAAATGTTGAGTTGATTATCTTTGCACTGTTGGCGTTGAGGTCAACTGCACCCCCATTATACTTGGCATTATTGTTTTTAAACTTTGAATTGGATATAGAAACTGTTCCTGCATTGCTAACGGAAATTGCACCGCCATTAAGAAGGGCAGCATTGTTTGTGAAGGTGCAACTGTCGATTGCTGCATTGTTTCCTGAAATGTAAAGTGCTCCTCCTTCACTGTTTACTACCTGAATATGAATCATCGAAGGGTCAAAGCCTTCGCCGTCAACGAGCGTTACAGCCTTTCCGTAACCCGCATCATTGTTTTCGAAATTGCAGGAACTGATTATTCCATCATTTCCCTTCCATAACACAGCTCCTCCGGCTGAAGAGGCTGAGTTGTTTGAGAAATTGCAGTTTTTCAATGTTCCGTTGTTTCCCCACCAGGAAATGACCCCTCCTGCAAGACCGGTTGTCTTTGAATTGATAAAATTGATGTTTTTGATAACGACATTATCCGCAATTACCCAAAATGCCCTTTGGGTATCGGAGGTGACCGTATGGTTTTTGCCGTCAATTGTCATGGATTTATCAATTACGATGTGTTTTTGTGAATTGTCCGTTAACTGATAATCCTTTTCAAGGTATATGGTTTGGTTTTCAGCTACTGAGTCTATTTGAGCTGACAAATCATCAAAATCAGAAGCGATGATTGTTTCATTCAATTCATTTGCACTTGCGCAGGATATGAAAACAGCCATCAAAAGCAATGCAAAAATAACTTTTCTAATCAAATAAATCACCATTTTAGATAATGTTAATTATATTTGATTTCATTCTTATAATAATTTTTTCAAAAACAGAAATTAGTAGTGCGGGGGACGGGACTTGAACCCGCGAAGGGACTGACCCACTAGGCCCTCAACCTAGCGCCTTTGACCGCTCGACCACCCCCGCATAAAAACAAAAGTAGTTATAAAAAAGTATCTTTTTTACATTATATAAACTTAACGATTTTTAGCATAATTTTATAGTAACTTCCATGATTTTTTCATTTTTTAAATCTTCAATGAGGTCACCGTCAAGATCCCTTGCCGCCTTATCGGCATGAATCATCAAGGTCCTTGAACATGTATAATCGCTCTTGCGGCAAACTATATCTGTCGGATGGGTCAAGGTCAAATCCTCATGGCCAAAACCAGTTATTTCATCATGCCCGTTTTCAGTGTCCAATATAACAATTATTTTTGTGTTTGAATTAGCAATCTTGTCCTTAAACTCCTGAGGAAAGTTCAGCATCGAACTGTCCATGTCAACACCTATGATGCAGTCTGCTGTCGGACCGATTTCGGCATCCTTTGTTATTTCAAATGTTGATTTGTGAAGTGAACTTACATTTTCGTGACCTTTTGTGAGAATTTTGAAAATCATGATTATAAGTTTGGAGCAAAAAATTAATATAGATTTTGATTTAATTTAATTACATCAATACTCAATTATTTCAATAGTGATAACAAATACTATTAAAATCATTTAGTGAATAATTTAAAATATGAAAAGTAAAGAAAAGAATTGAAATGATTGATATGGTAATACACATGCTGTCGGACAAAAACATCATTTTTTGATTTTTATTGTTTTTATCAATGAAGCCTTTTTATATGTGGCCTTGATTTTATACTTGCCCGGCTTGAGCTTGACCTTTAACTTAAGAGTTGCGATTCCCTTTTTATTGGTTTTTGCCTTATATTTCTTACCCTTGAATTTAAAGGTTATCTTTTTGCCTTTTAGAGGTTTGCCATTGGTATTTACCAGTTTCACTTTAAACTTGATTTTGCCCTTTTTGACTGAAAGGCTTTTGGCAGACAAAACGTTTTTGACAATGATCTTATTGGATACCTTGAATCCTCCAAAGCTTGCGGTTATTGTATATGTATTAGGCTTTAAGTTGACTTTACAGACAGCATATCCGTTTGCATCTGTCTTTACATTGTATGTCTTGCCGTTGACATTGAATGTGACAACGTTGCCGGCACCCACAGGGTTTCCGTTATCGTCATAGGTACGCACCTTATAGACCTGAGCTGCACCGTAATAGGTTACCACATCATGGTTTTCCATTATTTTCTGGAAGATGAATATTGTATTGGTTATGCTTTGGCCTGTTACCGGATTGTATGCAGTCATTGTGTATCTTCCTGGAGCGAATTTTATATTTACCTTTGAAATACCGTTCAACAGTGTCTTTACGGTATGGGTCTTGCCGTCAACTGTAAGGAAAACATCAGTGTTTGCCAAGGCCTTGCCGTTGGAGTCTGTAAATATTGCAAAGTACTGTGCTGTAGAACCGTAAACGGACACAATATCTATTCCTTCAACTGTGGAGAGAATCTCAATAACCGCAGTTGCACAAACTCCATTATACCTTAAATTCTCATTGAATACTACCTCAACAAGATACTTGCCCACATCCAAACTGATTGGGATGCTGAGCCTGCCGTCAGTGCCGGTTGTCAAATTGTAGGTGACCCCTGCAATTTTCACAATGATATTGACGCCTGAAATGAGATTGTTGTTGTCGTCAACCACGGTGACTGTAAAATTCTTATGCGCTCCGTAAAAACAGGTAATGTTTTTAACTTTCAATGTCAGGTTAAGCAGACTGTCTGCAACCTTAAATTTGCCTGATGCACTTGCTTTTGAGAAGTTGTCATTGCCTTCGTAAGTTGCACTGTATTCATAATCGCCAACAGGCAATCTGCCTATTACCAGATTTCCAACACCATTTTTCACATTGATTTCATATAATTGGGTTCCAATCCTCAAGACAACCTTTCCTGTAATCTGCTCCCCATCGCTTGTAGTCAGGCTAACCCTTGCAGCGACCCTATCGTTAATCCCCGCATCAGGGATGTTGACAGTCAATCGGGACTTGCGCTGGGTAATGTCCAACAGGTATGTTGCATTTGAAGCAAGATAGTTGTCATCACCTGCATAGTTAGCCATAATCACATATTTTCCAGTATCCAATGGAGAGATGTACCATACGGCATAGGAATTGGAAATAGGTTTGTTTCTTGGAGTGTAGTAGTTTAAAATTGAAAATGACACTGATCCTGTTGCATTTTCACTCACCCTCGCATAAATCAGAATGTTTTCGCCAAGATAAACCTCATCCACAAACAGTTCCACTGTTGAGTTGGCCTTAGAGACGTTGAAAGATGTTGTATTTGATGATGAAATGAATATCGGATCACCCAAATATTTCGCAGTTATCTGATGGTTTCCGGCAGTGATTCCAGTGAATGTGCAGTTGGCAATTCCATTTTTGATTTCAACGCTTTTTGACTTTCCATAAATAGTGAATGTCACATTACCAGTTGAATTTTCGTTTAAAATACCTATAACTGTGA
>JAUNXD010000164.1 GCA_030539985.1 Methanobrevibacter sp. | reverse complement strand
GTTTGGACTTAACAGTGGAGTTGTTGCATTAATAAATCCGGTTACAAATGAAATCACAATCATTCCAATCAAATATCCTACTGCAGATAAAGGGCCAAAGAATATTGTCAAGAATACCCAAAGCAATACATACCATGCAATAGCTTCTGAAAACAGCATGAAACCCCTTAAGAATCCAAAGTGCTCGGTTTCAAATCCAGAAATTAAAACCTTATCTTTTGTTATCGCAAATGGAGAATATGGGGATTTTGTAATAATCAACATGAAAAACATCAAAGCTGCCAGCGGAATTGAGAATATCAAAGGACCATGGATTGATTGATAAGCAATAACATCTCCAATATTCATTGAGCCGGTCACCAGATAAACAAATACGATAGCTGCAAATAACGGAAGTTCAGTTGCCGCTGAAAGTACCGCCCTTACACAGCTCAATTTACCATACGGTGAACCTGAACTTGAGCCGGAATTATGCTCAACAATTTTATAAACCGCATAAACACCAAACAGTATCAATAATGAATCATGAGCTACAGGACCTACAATAACTCCAACAACCCAAATCAACGCTAATATAAATACAATACCTATGTAAAATACTTTAGATACTGTTTTTGGAAATGCAGTTTCCTTAAAGAAGAATTTTAAAGAATGTATTAACTGCTGGACAATAGGTGGTCCCGGACGTTTTTGTACACGTGCCATTACTTTTCTGTGCAGCCCTAAAAGAAGGCTTCCGGCTAGAAAAGCAATAACAACTTGAATCAATATTTCTGCCATTAAATTCATAATACCACTCTAATACCCAGTAAATGGTTCTTTTACCCTTCCTTCTACATCTTCAGGTTTTGGCTTGGCCATTGTCAATAGCCCTAGTGATAAAACCCATAATGGAATGCCAAATATAGCTACAGTATAAACTATCCATGCATCAAAGTTTATAACTAAACAGGCAAGAATAGCTATTGTTGATAAAACCAATAATATAATACATGTAATTTTTTGATTAACCATATTCTCACTACCACAATACCAATAATAATATTTCAACAGCTCTTACAATAATAAATAATGAACTTAAGTGAATAATAACAATATACGGAGATCCTGCAGTCCTGAACATTTCTGCTTTACTTGCAAAGAACGGTGCTACACCGCTTTCACCTAAAATACCGATTAACATCAAAACGGCACCAAATACAACCATTGGACTTGCAGACATTTGAGACAGTACTGCAAGAGACAGTGTACCAGTTGATGCCAAAATAATGGCAGCACCACCAAATAGAGGCAGACTGCACATCATGGCAATCAGACCATAGTTGAATGCTGAATTAAGTACAGTGGTTTGCTTTACAGCAGATACGATACCGATGTTTAAGATACCTACCAAAGCCATGAACAGTGTGAAATTAAATAAATCTCCAGTAATCATTGCTCCAGCAGATGCAATACCACAGATAATTGACAAGAATCTTCTTTGCTTAAGTTCTTTAGGACCAACTTTCACTTCAGTATTATGTAAATAATGCATAGTAGCTTCAATCTGAGTTTCAGGTTTACTTAATGCAATCAACACTGTAAAACCAAGCAAAACTGCAAATAAGAACAAATTTAGAGGAGTGAGATATAAAACTATATCTCCAAATGAAATTGTTCCAAGTAAATTTCCTCCAAGTGTTGTGAAATCCATTTTCCCACCTACTCATTATCAATATCTTCTCTCATAAGCAGGCCTATTAAACCTACTTTGGAAGCTACTTTCAGTAATAATCCACATGCTGCCAAGAATAAACTTAATAACCAATATTGAGGAGCTATAAAGAATAATAAGAAACCGATTATCCATAAACACCATGAAATACCGGAAACACCTGCAATACCATCCAACATCAATACTGGAAGTCCTCTTGCTTTTTTAGATAATGCATATAACACAATTCCTCCACCAGCAACTGCTCCACCAGTAAAACCAGTGAGGAAAATTCCATATCCAATCAAGACTAATGCTATGAAATTAGGTGCAGTAGTCATAATTTCCATATCCAAAGAGAATGCCTGAGGGAAAATTGAAGCAGACCTATTCAAGTTAGCTCTTGGATCCTGTTCAATTTTACGCATTTCCCTTGTAATCAAAATTTCAGAAATTGCCAAGGTTTCAGCCAGCTCCACTACCAGACCCGGTAAAATCAATGCCTCAGCAAGGTCTGTCCCAACTGCAGAAACCACAAAAATCATTGCAAGACCAATCAGGTCAGTCAGTATAAGAATATGCAATTCCTTTCTTTTCATTGCAATTGCCATTGTTCCAATGAAACCGACAATCAATCCTGCGTAAATGGCCGGCAAATACATGCTTAAAAACTCTTGAGGAACATACATCATCAGTTATCCCTCCTCAATTGTTTTGCTCTTGCCTTTGCGTCATTAGCGTTTACTTCACGAGCCACTTTAGCTGAATCAGTAATGGCCTTTTTGACATCCTTTTTAATTTCATCCTCATCATTTTTCCGGTTCATAGTATAATTGATAGATAACCATGAAGCAATGATGAAAGACATCATAAGAATGCTGGATTCAAGTATTGTATCGAATCCCCTTGTATAATAAAGTATTTCATCTATAAGACCACCAGGAGATGAATATATTGATGTGCCGAAGTAAGGTGATATCGATGATATCCACTCCGCCAGCGGCGACATATATCCTGTAATCATTCCCAGACTTTCAGCATTGTCTGGATATTGAGGATTAATATCACCTGCCTCTTTTAAAGGAACTCCTCCTCTGTCATAAGGTGCAATTGCCAAACCTTCATCAATCTGCTCCTGAGGAGCAGGCCTTACATACAACTGATCCGGATTCAGTGCCAACGGCACAATCAATCCGATGATTAAAATAATTCCAAGACTAAAGGCAAACAGTCGAGGTATATTTTTAGGGTCAGCCAGTTTATTCCATAAAACTCCAATCCTCATAGGTCTGCCCCCATCTCTTCTAAACGAATAATGGCTCTGAATAAGATTAAACTAATAATGACCGTGGTTGCAAGCAATGTCAATAAAGCTAAAACATGATTATAGCATAACAATACCAGACAAACACCGATTGATGCAACTTCAGTATTGAATGTCCTGACAATAGGATCGTTAACACCAGGTCCCCAAGCGGTTGCAATACTTCCCACAATAGCTAAAACGATTCCAAAGTAGAAAAATAATGAAACGCTAAGCATTCAAATCACCACTTGCAAATTTCTTTTCCCTTATCTCTTTAATTTTAACAATGGATAAAATAAATACCAAAGTTGACAATGGACCTGCCAGAGCCGCAAACAATGCAACATCCAAATATTTAAACAATACAACAACTAAAACAAATCCAGCATCAAGTATGGAAAACATTATGACCTTATCCAAAGGTTTTCTCATGAATATTATACCAAATGCCCCAATAATCATTAAAGCTATTGCGATTAGTGATACTATAAACTCCACTTCAATCACTCCAACAGTATTTCATCATCAAGTCTTTTCAATGTATAAGCAATAGCATTAGCACTAATTGTTGAACAAATAAAGAATGCCGCTGCAACAACAAGAGCAAATGGAGTATTTATTACCAATGCAATAATTGCAGAAACTCCAAAGCCAATAACATTTAAATACAATAGTCTTTCAGCCCTATTTTTTGTTATTACTGCTCTTAATGCAACGAATATGACTATAATACCAATAATTTCAACATACATATAATCACTCTTCAGCATGCCTATTGAATTTTTCGGCAATTTTACCTAAAACTACAGATACCTTAGCCTGGTCGATGCCCATAATGGTGAATATGGCAATGACCATTCCTGCAATAAACATTTCCGGAGTCAAACCTATAAAAGATGTTAAAAATATTATTGCAGTGGCCGTTAAACATCCAGTAGTTCCGGCATACCCTGGATCAGCGCATAATCTATTTCCAATGAATA
>JAUNXD010000163.1 GCA_030539985.1 Methanobrevibacter sp. | reverse complement strand
ATACTCCAAAGCTTGCTGTTGCAAAACCGATCCAGCCAATAGCTATGGCAAATATAACGCTTCCCATCCAAATCATCTTTGGATTCAACTTCATTTCCTTTTTCGGATACAATCTTGCCGGTTTCATCTGTATGACTTCCTTATGATGCGAATTTCACTGATGAAGTTCAGATTGATAATTTGAATCATTCCGTTTTCCCTATGGATTGCTATCAGGTTGTCGTTGAGCATATGGAAATCATCTGATTTTAAAAGCAGAAAGTGAACGCCCTCATCTGCATAGTGAAAACCGATGCAGTATCCGTCTGTAAGCTTTTGCTGCATTTCATGAATTGTAGCTTCCATATCAATCATTCCTTCTTTTCCTGAATCCAACAATGAACGGCTCTCCTCTTATGAACTTGACAAATCCAATATCTCCTTCAGTTGCATAATGAATCAAACCCAATAGCTTGGAGTGTACTGATGTCTGGTATGCTTTCTTCCCACCGTCCACCAGTACGATACCGTCATCGTCAAGGTAGAGGATTTCCTGTTCAATGTCTCCTTTGGCAACTTTGATCTCTCCATTGTGAGTTAGGATGCCATGATAGTTTTCCTGAAACGGATTATGTGAGGGCATCACATTATCCGCACTGATACATTTTGCAAAGGGGCAGTAGCTGCTCATTGCATCTCACCCAGTTTATCAACTTTACTTAAGACTTCACATATTTTAATCCATGCGTCTTTTGGAACTAAAACATGTTCTACTCCGTTTACTTCTTGTTCTAACATTTCTGACCTCTTTTGATTTTTAATTATTGTGTTTAAGCTATTGATCCAGTTTCATTATTTTGATATTGTATGAATCAAAGAATTCCCTTTCATTGCTGATGTTTTCAGTTTCTGAAATCTCATCAATAGCCTCTTCAAGTTCCCTAAAGTTATTGCTGACAATTACTTCATTATGCCGGGGGTTTATCTCACACATAGTTTTCGTATCTCCTGTTGTCCTCATCATTGTGAACAAATCTGAGGTGATATATTCAACAATCTAAAACTCACTATGGGGCCAGTAATCTTTGAAAATAAAAATAGTAGTTGTTTAATTAATATTTCAGCTGTTTGCCAATATTTAGAATAAGATAAGTCTTTTGATTTAAACTGTATAAATATTTATATATTCATTAAAATAAACTAGATATTGGGTTAAGTTTTGAAAAGTATTAATTTTTAACATTGTTTCGCGACGTGTCTAATTATTTTTATTTTTCTCACTGACCCACTAGGATTATATTAAAAAATCTATTTATTCTCGCTATTCGTAAATAATTTTTTTCTATAATCCTTTTTTCATGATCTATTTTTTATCACTGCTTTTTTGATATTTTTACCTCCATTTTGTGAGTTTTGCGCATCACCAAGAATAAGTTGTACGAGAGGGAAAAATTGTTCCCACTTCGTAATATTGCACTCACTTGGTAATGGCTGTTTTTAAAGTCTGTCATTTTATGTATTTAAACATTGCTATAGGGATTTCGATAGTAATTTGTTCAGTATTTTTGAAAATTATTGTGTCCTTAAGCCTTGTATTTTTGCAAAATTTAGTAAACAATTCAACATCAAAATATACTGAAAAACTTAGAATGTATAAAATGAGAAGTGGTGTTTTTCCAAAAATTTTTTTGGATTTCATGGTTGTGAAAATATTCTCCAAGTCAAACTTAAGTGAAGTTGTCATTCAAAATAAGTGCAGTAAAAAAATAGTTATTAAATTTGCTGGGATGAATTTGACATTAACATGAGGGATTTTGAAATAGAATTCTAATTTCAAACCAGCTTATATGAAAAGGTTGCGAAAGCAGTTTTTGAATAGCTTAACCCAGATGTTAATGTTAATCAAAAAATCAGAATTCACCAAACATGGCCTTGGCCTTTTCAGTCACTCTGACTATCTTTTCATTTTCATCTTCTGTTGTGACCCATTCGAGCAGTCCCATCTCAAGTAAATTCCTAAAATCGACTGAAGGGTATAGAGGTCTTATTCTTTCATCCTCTGGAGTTTCAGGATAGAGCACTTCCAGAACATCTTCCATGTTCCAGGTTTCACGTCTGACTTCACGTTTCCAATTGTAAATTATCCTGCAGGTTCCCTCTGAGATGAATCCTTTTTCAAGGCCTTCCTCAATATCTGCAAATGAATCTGTAAGATAGAAATGTGCATGACCGGAGCAGAATCCATATTTCTGAACTCTTTCTTTTTGAGGTATTGAATGGAGAAATTTTGCAGCGTCTACACGTGAACTTTCCCATGTCAATCCGGAAGTGTCATTCTCATCTGTAAAGTCAATTATGTGTTCGTAAATCCAATTCAATAGGTTTTCATCAGTTTTTCGTATCATTGTTATACACCATTTTCCATTGTTAGGTGATGAATGTTTTTTCATTATAGCTATTTAAAAAATGAGTGAGAGAGCATTTGGTAAGTAAGTTTGTTTCAAAAAAATAAAATTGTGGTGGAATGAATAGTTCCACCATATTGAATTTAAAGGGTTATGCCAGGTATGTGTTTCTTGATATAATCCATGTCCTTTTGAAGGTCGTCTATTTGTTTTTTGTATCCTTCGTTTTGTTTTTCCAGCTCTAAGAATTCTGGTGAATATCTGTTGTATTCTTTGACTTCGGACATTATCAATACGCCATTCATGGCTTTAATATATTTTTCAAGGAGCACTTCTTCATCCGCAAAGAAGTAAACATCATTGACGGCTCCATTACTTTTGCCCTGCAGGACATTGATTGAATAAATATCCATTCCTGCCTTTTCAAGATTGGTGGCATGGTATTTACGCAATATATGTGCCCTTAAACGATTGTATCCTTTGATGTTTTTGTCAGGATTGTCTCCAACGGTTCCAAGTCCAAGTGCATCATTCAGTTCCATGAATTTCACGCTAAGATATTGATTGCCGACTTTAAAAAGCTTATCAGTTGGTTTCAATTCCTTGTTCGGGTTTTTATAATTGTATTTGAGTTTTTCTGCACGATATTCAAGGTAGTGTATGATGAATCTGGTAGCTTCATCGCTGTTGAATGTTATAAAGAACTTGTTTGTTTTCTGTCTTCTGCTGTGCCAGATCGGAATTATTTCCCCTTCAAATTTTTTCATTTTTTCAATTGCTGTTTTCAGGTCTTTGCTGTGGTGGTATCTTTTGGTTGCATCTATGAAATTCTGTATGGTCAGATTTCTGGCATCAACCTTGCTCATTCCGCTGCTTGCCAAAAACAGTATCAGAGCCTGCATCAGTGGGTCTGCAATTTCAACAGCTTCCAGCAATATTTCTTTTGTTGGAAGATCACTGGTTTTGATTGGGGTTCTGACTTTTGCATTTTTATCATTGAAACGTGGCAGTTTGTGGATTTCTATTTCATGGTGGTGGTAGAATATTTTAACCAGTTTCAAATAGCTTTTTGCAGAGTTGAGAGTCATGGTCTCTTTGCAGTAGTTCATATAGTTTACCAGTCTTTTTTTAAGTGTTCTGTTTTTCCATCTGATTTTGTTTTCTTCTTCTTCATCCGCTTCATCCAACAATTCTTGCAATGATTTTCCCTGAAACTCACAATAATGTCTCAAGGTGTTTCTAAAATTGAAGTATGTAGATCTAGAGAGTCCTCTAGTAGTTACAAACTCTTCGAGTAGTTCTTCATTTGTATAACTCATATATATCATCTCGCTATTCGATATTCATGACTTATTTATATATTCTAATAAGTCTATAAATTGTCCTAGAGAGCATTTGGTAAGTAATCGTTTTTCCGACCGAAAAGTATATAGTAAGTTTATGAAAATAAATATAGTTACCAAAAGTAAGTTTAATTATTATCATATCCTTACTTCAATTTCAAATCGTGTTCAATACTTGTGTATAAAGTATGTCTAAAACAACGGTAAGTTTATGAAAATCAACGGACTTACTAAAAGTAACTTTATTTAAGGAGGTATTTTTTGGCATTTAAAGATTATTTCAA
>JAUNXD010000162.1:2718-4027 GCA_030539985.1 Methanobrevibacter sp. | reverse complement strand
GAAGCCATGAAAGGTCTGGAAATGTCAACTTTGAGCGAATCCGACAGAATGCAGGACAGGGGAATTTAAAATTCCTCATATTTTTAATTATTTTTTAAGGTGCTTAGATGGTAAAAATCGGAATCCTAAATCTTCAGGGTGCAGTTTCAGAACACTTTGACATGACAAGAAAAACCGTTGAAAACTTAAAACTCGATATAGAAGTGGAAGAAGTAAGATACAGTGATGATGTTGAAAAATGTGATGGATTAATCATTTCCGGTGGGGAAAGTACTGTAATTGGCAAGCTCATTAAGGAAAGGGGTATTGATAAAGTTATTAAAGAAAATAATATTCCTGTCTTTGGAACTTGTGCTGGAATGGTGCTTCTTGGCAAAAAAACAGATTTCAACCAGCCGCTACTTGAACTTATGGACATAACTGTTAAAAGAAATACCTATGGAAGGCAGAAGGATTCATTTGAAGCGGAAATTGAAATATTAAATCAAAAGTATTCTGGTGTGTTTATTAGAGCACCGGCACTTGAATCTTATGATGGGTCCAAAAATGATATTAAGATATTGTCAGAATTTGATGGTGAAATAATAGCCATTCAGCAAGGACACAACATTGCAATTTCATTTCATCCAGAATTAACAGAGGACACTTTAATTCATGAATATTTCATTGAAGAAGTTTTAACAAGTCTGAACCATTGACTGCTTTTAGAAGTTAATCAAATTGTAAACTTATAATGCAACAATTTTAATTTTTTAAAATTTGTTAACTTATACTTATCCATATAGGTTTTTCATGAAGAAACAATTGAAAGGGAATTCCTCCCATGATTCTGATTAAGGACAATTATCCAAAAATATATAATATCCATTGATGAGTTTAATATGTCAAGAGAGGAATACGAAATATGAATATCTTAGACTTCTTGTTGAGTGATGAAATTTAATTAGAAGAGATTATAAATTTAACATTTTTGTGCAAGAATTCTCTGGCTTCTTTAAGCCGGAGATGAATTGCACTTTTAATGGGTATGTTGATTTTTAGAATTTTTTGTGATATAAACATGAGTAGGTCGAATAAGAAGAGACAATTACTTGTCTCCCCTCTTCTAAGAACCGTACGTGTCCCTTTTAAGACATACGGCTCAAGCATACTTATAAGAATTCATGCATACTTATAGAAATGTTTATAAAGTTGTTTAGCCATATAGATATTCAAATGAAGTTTTCCATATCTTATAAGGAAATATTCATTAACTAATAATCTACATAGTTTATTAACTTTTCTATAATTGCCTTCCTTCTCTGCTTTA
>JAUNXD010000162.1:0-2708 GCA_030539985.1 Methanobrevibacter sp. | reverse complement strand
TCCGTTTTTGTATCTTAAATATGTCATACTCAATGGATTTCCAGTTAATATCCTTCCAATCCTTATCAAGTATCTCTTCGTCTGATTTTACAGACTGTAATATATTTAAATTATTATATTCAGTTTTCATTGCCAAAATCACACTCATAAAAAAAAATTTTTTTTTTACACATTTAATGATATCTGCCGTTTTAAATAAAGCAAGATACACCTGCTAAAAGTCTGCTTATCCCACACAGTTATTATATTTGTCAGTTTTCTGCTATCTTTCGATTAAGTGGGCATTTGCTTTCTTTAGCATCCTCTACCCAGAAAAGAACATCAGATTTCCTCACGGTCACCCTACCATATTATGAATATGGACAGTTCTGGGCTTACCGAGTTAACCAATTGTTAGAAACGACTAGTTTAGGTTCTCCAACTACGCCAGTTAGTATCTACGGGTTGTAACCTATATACATACTGAAAAACTTATGTATGACCTTTAACTAACAATACAATGGCTCTTCGAAACTTCCTACCCATTGCTGAGCATAATGACGCTTTTACTCAGGAGTTCACTTTCGTTAACCATGCCGGTCTTTCTCTCGCCCTCTTAGTATTGGAAGTTATACTAAGATTAGGCTTTAACCTATCATGCAACCCACATCATTGTTGCCAATGATGCAGTTTCAAGGGAGAATAACACGCACAACAGTGTTATCAGTCATTTGGGACTGCACTAACATATGCCATTCATTTGAGGACATATAACAAATTATTGGTTCTATCTCGTCGCACTTTTCAAATGCTCTCGGATAAATTCTATTTATTATAAAGGTATATAAGTTGTTATTAAGAAAAAACATTTTATTTTTTGAATTATTAATAAGGTTAAATAGTTTATCTTACAAATTATGTACTAGGTTTTTTACATGAAGAATAATGTTATTTATCAAAGTGATGCATGTCCTATTAATTGTGTTAATGATTTGTTAAGTAGAAAATGGGTTTTTGGAATTATGAAAGACCTTTTTGCGGGTAAGAAACACTTCAATGAATTTAAAGAGGATAAACCAGAATTAAGCAATGTTGTTTTGTCTAAAACATTAAAGTATCTTGAAGACCAAGGAATGATTTCAAAAGAAATATGTGAAGATGAAGCGATAAGAAATACCGGATATTATCTCACTGAAAAAGGAAAGAAAATGAATAAAATATTATATGAGATGGTAATTTTCGGATTATATGAAATGGAAGGGGACTTAAGGACTGATGAATATAAAGATGAAATAAAAAAAGGATATGAGGAAATATTATTCTAGAGATGTCCTCTTGAAAGAACACCATCAAGTAATCCCGGTTTTTCCACATCAATTTTCCTGATAGCCTCTTTAAGTTTTTTCACCATGTCATCTTTATATTTAAGATATTGTGTGAATCCTATAAGATTATGAGGATGTGATCCGAAGAACAGACAGTCATCATCCATTTCCAAATTTTCCAATAACATCAATTCCTCTTCAAGAATTTCCCTTTCTGTCGCTTCAACAAATTCGCTGGCATCCCTCATGTCTGAAAGGGGAGTGTTTTCCTGAAGGGATGTTGAAGTAACTAGAATTCGTTTAGGCTTAAATCTGTTTAATAATTTCAAAGTTTCTTCAATATGTGCTTTGCAGTTTCCTCTTCCTGCAACACCTAACATTATAAGGGAATTATATTCCATATTAACATCTTCAAGTCTTTTTAATTGGACATATTCATCTTTTGCAGTGTATCCTTTTTTCATTTGCTCAAGTGCAGGGTCATATGCTGTTTCAAGCCCAATATATAATGAATCAAATTTTGCCTCTTTCAGTTTTCTTAAATCCTCATCTGATTTTGATTTGATATTTCTAACAGATGCATAACATGAGATGCACTCTATTTCCGGGAAATATTTATGAATCAATTCGGATATTTCCAATAATTTTCTTGCAGGCAATACAAATGCATCTCCATTGACGAGAAAAATTCTTTTTAAGTTTTTAGGATATTGCTCAGACATTTCCTTCAAATCACTTTCAATATCTTCAATTGGTGATATTCCAAATTTCTGCTCATGATACATTGTGCAAAAGGAACATTTCCTCCATGAACAGCCATATGTGACTTCTAGAAGGGGGGTGTATGCTTCCAATGGTGGTCTGTAAACCGGTCCTGTATAATGCATTATTTCAGCTCCTATTTTTGTTTTATATAATATAATTTCATTGAGGTGTCATATAAAATAAAAAGTAACCTCAAGATAACTGGTAATTTCAAACTTACTTATTTTATTTTTTTCAGTGAATGTAATCTATCAAATAATCAATGCAGATGTCATTAAAATGAATGTATTGTGATTGTTTACAATTTAATAATGTATGTATTTCATTAAATGCAAGGTTTCTAAAAATTAATTCACTTTTCAACTCTGCATATACATCAACTACTTTTCAAAATAAGTTTCAGATGATATTGGGATTGTTAATGTAAGTTTTATATAACATTATTTTTATTTAAGTGATTAAAATCTTTAAATGGTCTATTTTGTCTCATAAATAAATCGTTATGAAATTTTCATATCGTTAAAATCCTTTTTACAAACCTATAATTACATCTATAATGATTCTGAGTATTTAAATGTTTCTGATTAAATGTTATATGTATTTTAATGAGTATTTTGGCAAATTGAATTGGATACATTC
>JAUNXD010000161.1 GCA_030539985.1 Methanobrevibacter sp. | reverse complement strand
ATGTTTGTAGGGATGATAAATTGCATTTGTTGGAACATAATAATCTTGATTGGAAATAATGTCTTTTGCAAGGCTCCATTCTAAATCCATTGACTCCAATTTGTCCTTTTTAAAATCTTTCGGCAAATTTAAAGATTCGGGGTTGATGAAGTCACCTTCAATTTCATTAATCTTTGCAGTCAATGTTTCATCACTGTCCTGCCTTTCGGCGGAATATCTTTCAAAAGCTTCCATCATTGCTGAAGCCTTTGAATGTTCTTTGGTAATTCCTTTTCCACCATAAATGCTGACTGCACCTTCCTCTGCGGTTGGTCGGATGGCAGTGTAAATTGGAATGCCTATCCTGTCCAAATCAGTAATGTCTGCAATACGGGTCACTCCTGCAGTCTTCAGTTTGTCTTCGTTAATCTCAATTGTTTTTTGAGGAGCTATTATCCTGTGTGTTCCCTTAAAGTATGTTAATTCATCAGTCATGTTACATTCCTATAATTAATCTGACAATATTTTCAACACCCATTGTCATGGATGCAGCGGTTAAAATTCCTGCGATAGCTATTGTAATAATCCAAATTCCGATATTCCATGAAAGCACTTTGGATCCATCAAGATTTCCAATAGGCAATAAGTTGAAAACAGCTAGAAAACTGTTAACTGAATAACCGACAGAACTGACTATAAATATGGTTACAGCGGTTTCTGAGGTAAATGCAGATGGATAAACTGAAACTGCAATTGCTAAAAATATCAATGCAAGGACAATATTGACAATAGGTCCTGCAACGGAGATTTTACCATTTATTTCATCGGTCATGTAGTTTGCATAGGTATAAACCGCACCTGGTGCAGCAAATACAAAACCGAAAAATGATGTGACAAGCGCAAATATCAACCCTTGCGGCCATAACTTAAATTCAGCCCAGTAGCCGTATTTCATTGACACGAATTTGTGTCCGAGTTCGTGTAAAATGAAGCCGGTACCTACGCCAACCATAACATATGGAAGGATGGTTAATATTGCATTTGTATCTCTTCCACCATTCACAATTGCAAAACAAAGTGAAATAACGAAAAATGCAATTATTAAATCTCTCACTTCACTACTTGTAAACTTAATCATAATGTTAAAATATCTAATTTTATATATAAAGTTTTTTCTAATATTAACTATGCAACCACATGTCAACAATATTTTAAATGATTTGAAAAAAGATGATTTTCAGGCTTATTTGTTAACCGGATTTACAAATGTGGAATATATTTCAGGATACAAACCGACCAGTTTTGCATTTTGTGTTATTAAAGATGATCCTGTTATATATGCCTCAGGAATGGATATGGAACTGGCCAGAAGGGATTCAATCATTGAGGTTAAGGAATATGAGTCATATGAAATCATGATTGAGGAACTTAAGAAGGAAGGTATTAAAAACCTTGCGATTGAACCTTCACTTCCATACAGCACTTATGTTCGCTTTAAGGATGATTTTAAAATAGATTCAAAAA
This sequence comes from Methanobrevibacter sp., assembly GCA_030539985.1. GTDB lineage: Archaea > Methanobacteriota > Methanobacteria > Methanobacteriales > Methanobacteriaceae > Methanocatella. The sequence goes on along the minus strand of JAUNXD010000161.1, from coordinate 2,532 downwards.
CATATGTTGACAAACAAAGAATGATTAAAACACCTGCTGAGATAGAAAAAATCACTTGTGCAACTGAAATAGCTCAAAAATCGTTTTTAGAACTGGATATTTTAAATAATAGAAATACAGAAAAGGAAATAGCCTTTGATCTGGTTCGTTTGATGATTGAAAATGGTGCATCAAAAGAATCATTTGACACAATTGTGACAAGCGGTCCTGCCTCAAGTCTTCCCCATGCAATTCCTGAAGATAAGAAATTGGAACAACCTATTCTTATTGACTGGGGGGCAATCTTTGAGGGGTACTGTTCTGATAACACTCGTACAATTGTCTATTCAGAACACCAGCAGGAAATTTGGGATATTGTGGCGGAAGCACATGACAAGGCGATAAAGGCCATAAAACCTGAAATGAAATGTTGTGATGTGGACAAAGTTGCAAGAGACATAATTGAAGAATATGGTTATGGAGATAAGTTTATCCATTCAACTGGCCATAGTCTGGGTCTTGATATTCATGAAACTCCTGGATTTTCCGCTCGTGATGAAACAGTAATTGAAAAGGGTATGGTCATAACTGTTGAACCTGGAATATATCTGGAAGGTGAATTTGGGGTGCGTCTTGAAGATACCGTTGCCATTTCCAAAAGAGGCAGTGTAATTGGTGATTTGCCTTTAAATATTGTTTGAGGTTGGTAAAAAAAGAAAAAATAAAGTTTATTTTTTCAATAAACTTTTTTTAGTCACTTGAAGTTGGCATGAATGGTATCAGTGCTTCAGCCAATCTGCTGATTGGCATAGTTTGTATCCATACTTTTCCAGGACCTGTAAGTCTGGTGAAGAATAATCCTTCTCCGAACAGCATGTTTTTAGCTCCTTTTACCCTTTCAATGTCAAAATCAACGGTTTCTTCCATTGCTGCGATGTGTCCTGGATCAGCTAATAATTTTTCTCCAGGTTGCAAATCGTATTCGATTACATCTCCATCAATTTCTAGAAATACCATTCCTTCTCCGGTAAATTTTTGAAGAATGAAACCTTCACCACCAAATATTCCTGCTCCAAGTTTATTTTTAAAGTAGATATCTAAATTAACACTTTCTTCCGCTGCTAAAAATGCATTTTTTTGACCGATTATTGAATTTGATCCATTAAGTCTTATCGGCATGATTTTTCCAGGGCTGCATGCTGAAAATCCAATTTCCTGATTGTCGGATTCTGCAGTAAAGAAATTTAAAAATATTGTATCTCCGGATAATGCTCTTCCAAGGCCTTTTAGGAGGCCGCCACCAGTTGTGGTTTCCATTTTCATATCTGAAGTCATATAAGCCATTGCACCGGTTTCATTTTTCATCTTTTCTCCTTTTTGTAATTTGCAAACTACAATTGGAAAAGATCCGCCACGTATTTCGTATTCCATTTATTATCACCTATTATTAATATTGTTTAAAAATGTATATGCTATTATTATATTTTAAATATTGTGTATGTGGTGATGAATTCTGAATTTTCTTTAAGTTTTTGGAAAAATACGAATTTGAATGAAAAATCTGGCAGATGATTATTTTTTATTTTCTTTTATCATATCTTCCAGGGCATCAAATTTCTTGTTAAAATGTTTTATTAGAATCGCTGCCGTTAATGTGGCGGTACCTGCTCCTGATAGGATGTATCCTCCCCAAACTAAAACTAAACTGTTTAGTTTGCCTAAACTTGAGCTGCCCAAGATTGCATAACCATTACTTGTAAATGCATTCGAAACCATCACTATTGCATTCAGTGGGCCCTGATGCTCCACAATTAGTGTATTGATAAAACTAAGGGCAATCAATACGAATAATAGGACGATTGTTATTCCCAAACTGTTTGTTTCAGTATATGTCCTGAATTTACCATAAAAAAATTTCATCATGTAGGTGTAGGAAATTACATGCAGGATGTCTAGATATAATATTGGGGAATTTCCAAAAACATTATAACAAATTGAACCGTATGGGATCATTAAAAGGAATATTGCTTTGTGTTTCCAGGAATCATAATCAATAGTTATCAATACGTACAATGATATTAAAATTTCCAGATATGTTAATGAGGCAATGTCACCGTCTTCAATAATGAATGTGTATAATAGGAAGATAAAGAATATGAACATCATTACTAAATAGTAAACCTGCTTCAATGTTGTGATTTCGTCTTCCGGAAGATATTCCTTCGGGTCTAAAAACATACTGTCACTATTTTTCAATGACTTGTATATGATTCTGCCCACTGAAAACAAAATTAGAAATATTAAAACTGTGATAATTAATTCGTATAGATAATAACTTAATTCCATAATTTATATTTTATTTTTTGTTTTTTATATAGTTTTAAATTTTTTTAATCATGGTTTAATTATCATTTGATAATAAATATAAATACTATTATTTAAATAAATTTAATATAACTCATAATTGAGTTTATTCAATTAAAAAGGTGAAAAAAATGGAAATAGGTGAAATATTAAGTGATGCTTTAATTTATCCATTTCATAATATTAAAG
>JAUNXD010000160.1 GCA_030539985.1 Methanobrevibacter sp. | reverse complement strand
TAAACTATACAGCGACAAGCATAGTGACAACAGAACATGTTGATAAAAATTTCTCGGCAATAAAATCCTCCAGTTCAATGAAGGACATGACTGCAAGCTGGGATGAGCTAACAGAATCAATGTGGCTTTTAATATACATATTAATATTCTTTGCAAGTCTTTTGGCAATTGTTGTACTGTATAATTTAGGTTTACTGTCCTTTACAGAAATCGAACGAGAAATCGCCACCTTAAAGGTTTTAGGGTTTAAGACAGGGGCATTGAGGAAATTGCTGTTGACACAAAACCTATGGTTTACAGCCATCGGATTCATATTGGGCCTTCCGGTAGGTTATTTGATTTTGAAAATAATGTGGGATTCATCTGGTGATTCATTTTACATATTGCCATCCATATCTCTTACAAACTTCCTGATTACTGGAATTATAACATTTTCTTTATCAATACTGGTAAATTTGATGTTTTCAAGAAAAATCAAAAAACTAGACATGGTCGAATCACTTAAAGGGGTAGAATGATTTGTTACTTATTCCACCAATTAAGTGACAAAATCTTTAAGAATAATATCTTTAAATTATTATTTAGGTGATAATATGGTTGAAGTTACTGCCGAATCAAAATATATGGATTTGTTGAATGAGTATCCCCTTTTAAAAACGGATCTTGTGCGTGCAAATCCCAAGTTCAAGTTTTTAGTAACTCCTATGGGGAAAATTTCTCTTTGGGAATCGAATCTTGAAGAAGTTAGTCAAAGTGCTGAGATGACTGTTGAGGAAACGGTTAATTTGTTTAATGAATTAATTGATTCATATTAATGTATCATAGACTTTTTTCATATGAATTTTGACTGGGAGTTCATGTTAATTCGATATGCGTTGAATTAAATGAAATGAAATGGAATTATCATAAAAAATATTGGTCGCAAAATCAAGCATTTGCCATTGAAAAAAATAACAGATTTTGAAAAATAATTATGGATTAAATAATTGCCATTAATTTTGTGTAATTGGCTAATATCTAAATCATCTATTTTTTTCAGTCTAATGTTACTTTAATATTGATTTTGGGTTTAATTATGTGTCTGTAAATTATGATTTGAAAAATTAAATGGTTAAATTGTATTTAACAATATAATTATATTAAATAAAGGCGGTTTTGTAATTAACATTCTTGTTACACTAATAAGTGCAGGATTATTATTGTATGCAGCTAAAAAATACGGATGGTTTGAATAGAATTTAAAATTTAAAATGGGGAAATGCACATTTCCTTATTATTCTACTTTTTTTAAGCATTTTCTAATATGAATTATTAATTATTAGTTAGGTTTTTTTAGTTCATTTTTCTAATATAATATCATGTCATTGTCTAAGAAAATGCTGAGAGATATAAAAATCAACAAAACACAGTTCATTGCTATATTTCTGATGGCATTTTTAGGTATCTTTGCATATTGCGGCATATATGCTGAATATTATGGATTGGAACAAACTTCTGATGCATATTATAGTGAAACCAATATGGCAGATGCTTGGATTTACAATACTGATTTTGATGATGCGGCAATTGACAAGATTAACGAATTTTCCTCACAAAGTGACAGGCAGGCCGTTTTTCAATCGGTCGTGAACATGGAAAATAAACCCGATATAACGCTTCATTTTGTTGAAAAGGGAACGGTTTCTAAATTTTATGTAACTGAAGGCAATGATTTTGACGTATCCGACAGTTCAGGTGTTTGGCTGGATAAGCGCTTTGCCGATGCCCGTGATTTGAATGTAGGGGATACGATTACTTTTGAATTTGATGATATTAATATTACAAAAAAAATCAGGGGTCTTGGATATTCTCCGCAATACATTTATGAATCCTCTCCAAATTCTCTTACTCCCGATTTTTCACAAATTGGTTTTGCCTACCTTTCCCATAAGGCATATCCTGAAGATTTGACGTATGATACAGTTCTTGTCAAATACAATGTTTCAGATAAGGAATTTAAGGACAAATTGGATGGTTCTGTTGAATATTCCTCTTTAACCAAAATGGCTGACCAGATAAGTGTTGCCAAATTTTCAGATGAAATGACTCAGCACAAGATGATTGGTGATGTATTCCCAATAGTATTTATTTTGGTGACTTTTTTAACACTTCTAACTACCATGACCAGAATTGTTTCACATCAGCGCACTCAAATTGGAATTTTAAAGGCAGTGGGTTATAGGGACAGGACAATTATTATGCATTATCTCTCATATGCCTTTTGGCCTGTTTTGGCAGGGGCGGTTTTAGGTCTGATTGCAGGACCTTTGATAATTCCTCAAATGTTTTATCCGACAATGATGTCTACATACAGCATGCCAAGATGGAATCCTGGATTTGACATGAGCTTTATTTATATTGCTGCTTTGATGATTATATTGTCCGTTTTGGTTACCTATGTGTCATGCAGAAGAATATCAAAGGAAAATCCGGCAAACACTTTAAGGCCAAAGCCTCCAAATGTGTCTTCAAAAAGTTTGATTGAAAAGTCAGGCATTTGGAGTCGATTAACCTTTAACCTTCGTTGGAATTGGCGTGATGCAAGAAGAAACAAATTCAGGGCATTGATGGCAATCGTTGGGGTTATGGGTTGTGTGGCTCTCATTATTGCAGCGTTTGGTATGCATGACTGTATGGATGAGTTAAAAACCTGGGAATATGATGACATAAATCATTACGAGTCAAAACTGTTGCTTTCATATGATGCCAATCCTTTGGAGTTATATTACATTTTAAATGAAACCAACGGAAGTTTTATCATGCAGCAGTCAATGGAAATAAAGGCGAATGATATGGAGGACACGGTTCTGCTTCTGGTTTCAAACAACACTGATTTGATATCCTATACTGACAGTGACAGAAATCCGATTGAAATCAAGGAAGGGGATGTTTCAGCTTCAGTTAAACTTGCCGAAAGGTTTAATTTATCCGTCGGTGATAAAATCAGATGGCATATTGTTGGAAATGACAAGTGGGTAACTTCTACAATAGGTCAGATTCATGCAGAACCTGTATCACAGGGTCTGATAATGTCTCCGGACACTTTGAAAGATCAGGGATTGAATTTTACGCCTACCAATATTTTAACTCCAGACAAATTCGGTGAAAATTACGGTTCAATCAAATCAGTTACAAGCATTGACAAGATGGAGAAAAGCTGGGACCAGATTACTCATGCAGTAATAGAGATGGTTTATATAGTTCTTTTTGTAGCTGTAGCATTGGCTATTTTGGTTTTATATAATCTGGGAATACTTTCATTTACAGAAATGGAAAGGGAAATTGCTACCTTGAAGGTTCTGGGTTTTAAGACAAATGTTTTAAGAAAGTTGCTGTTGACGCAGAATTTAATATTCACTTCAATAGGATTCATTTTGGGAATTCCATTAGGATTTTATTTCATGACACTGATGATGGGAGCTGCAGGCGATTCTCTTTATTATATTCCGACATTGACATGGGGAAATATTCTATTGTCTGCTTTAATAACATTTGCCATATCAATTGGTGTTAATTTGATGTTTTCAGATAAAATCAATGATTTGAACATGGTTGAAGCGCTTAAGGATGTTGAATGAAGATGGGTGTTAAAATGAATCGTGATTTCATCGGATATTTTTTAGGAATGATAATTTTCATGATGGGAATTCCTTATATGATGTATTTGGCATCTGGAAGTCCTGATTTAACATATTTTTCATTAAATCACACTATAATGTTAATTCTGCTAGCCATTGTTGGAATTGGATTAAGCATCTGGTCAATTGTCTACATGAAAAATGTTGGCAAAGGCAATCCATTTGACGCATTCAATCATGAAGTGGCTCCGAGAACCACTTCTTTAATGACTGATGGGCCTTATGGAATTTGCAGAAATCCGATGCTTTTGGGAGTATTCATATATCATTTTGGTGTTTTAATGGCTCTTTAGAAGATGGGTGCAATGTTCATTTTCATCATTGAAATATTGGTTATGAATATTCAAGTCAAAAGGGAAGAGGAACGGT